>CALKKA010000181.1 GCA_937995495.1 uncultured Phycisphaerae bacterium | reverse complement strand
ATAAGGCCGCCAAACTCCTGGGCTCAAAAGGTTTTTTGAAAGTCTATGACGTTCGAGGAGGGATGAAAGCCTGGCACAAGGATTATCCAACAGTCGGTTGTGACGATGACGATAAGGAAGGGCCCAATAATGATTTGAGTTCGGTTGAGGAATAAAAGTTACAATTGAAGTGATAATGGCCTTTTCGTCCTGTAAAAAGGGCACAAAAAAATCCTCATAAGCAGTTCACTTACAGGGTCTTAGCGGCACCGCGCCTGGAAGGACTCGAACCCTCAACCCTCGGTTCCGAAGACCGATGCTCTATCCAATTGAGCTACAGACGCTTGAGGTTTCGGGACTATAGCAGAGCCGCTTTTTGGTGTCAATACATTTGTTTTTGAGTTCTTAAAACCCATTTTTCAGGTTGGTAAAATACTCCTGAGTCCAAGGTTGCTTCTGAGGACCAGTTCGTATAGCATACTCCGAAACCAATTTTAATGAGGACAATTATGGATTTAGAAAAAACAAAACGCGACTATTTGATTATTGTTTCCGGCCTGCCACGTTCGGGAACTTCGATGATGATGAAGGCGATTCACTCTGGTGGGATCGAACCGATCATTGATAACATTCGCAAAGCTGACGAAGACAATCCCAAAGGCTATTACGAGTTCGAGCCTGTTAAAAAGACCAAAGAAGACGCTTCCTGGGTCACGGACGCCTCGGGCAAAGTCGTCAAAATGGTCTATCGATTACTTTATGATCTGCCTTCTGACCATGAATATCGTGTCGTCTTTATGGGGCGTGATCTGAAAGAAATCCTGGACTCACAGAGTAAGATGCTTGAGCGAAGCGGAAAAACCGGCGGCGGTATCCCGGATGAACAAATGAAAGCGTTGTTTGAAGCCGAGCTGTCAAAGTGCAAAAAATGGCTCGCTGAACAACCCAACTTTAAGGTTCTCTATATCGACCACCGTGATATGATCAACGATGGAGCGGCGCAAGCCACAAAGATCAATGACTTCCTTGATGGCGGGTTGGATACTGAAGCGATGGCCAGCGTAGTCGATCCGGCTCTTTATCGAAATCGAAACCAGTGACAACCCCGTCGCTTATTTTAACCAGGTTGCTCCGAGTTGGCCACACGCAGCTTTGATGCTCCGTCCCCGCTTGAACCGGATAACAGTTTCGATGCCGGAATCGGACAACACTTTTGCGAACTGTTGTATCTGCCCCGGACTGCTTGCCGAATAGCGACAACCCGGAAATGGATTCAATTCAATTAGATTGACATTCACTTTCAGCGGTCGCAGCAGTCTGGTCAGTGAATGGGCGTGCCCAATCTGGTCGTTGACACCATCAATCATGCAATATTCAATGGTGACTCGTTTCCCTGTTGCGCCCTGGTATTTTTTCAGAGATTCCAGGATCTCTGTAATGTGGTATTTTTTCCCGACCCGCATAATCTTAGCACGAATCACATCGTCTGGTGCGTGCAGCGATACTGCCAATCGGGGGCGGATTGGCGACAGGGCAAGTTGCTTGATTTCTTCCGGCAAGCCACAGGTCGAAATCGTAATATGCCGGATGCCGATATTTCGTCCGTGTTTGTCGTTCAGGATCTCGACGGACCGCATCACATTGTCAAAGTTATCCAGCGGTTCGCCCATCCCCATATAGACCAGATTGTCGATCCTGCCGCAAAGGCGTTCGGCCTGATACACCTGATCGACAATTTCCGCAGCTGTCAGATTCCGTTGGAATTCCAGTTGGCCCGTCGCACAGAATTTACACCCCATCCGGCAGCCGGCCTGCGTGGAGATGCACAAGGTATTACGGTCACCGTCTTTGAGTCGAACCGATTCGATGCGGGTTCCGCCCTGTAAGCCAAACACAAACTTGATTGTTCCGTCAGGGTCGTCATGCTGTTCGAGCAGGTCAATCTTAGAAATTAAAAAACCTGTTTCGATCAATTGGCTGCGAAACAGCTTGGACAGGGGGGTAATGTCATCAATTATGTTGACATTTTTTTGATGAATGAATTCAAATAGGTACTTTCCGCAAAAAGACTTTTGCTTATGCTCAGTCGCGATCTCGAGTGACTCACCAAATGACTTGTTTTTTAGATCTTTATCCATGCGGGTACTATACCCGCATAGAAGCGACTGATGCAATGATATAATTGGTCAGGGGAGGTCAGAATCAAGATCGAAATCATCACCACCCAGAAAATCATTTGAAAAGACATCGTCGAGATCCATGGTCTGGCTTTGCCCGGCATTCGCGCCAGGTGAACCTGCGATGAGATCGTCGAAATCAGCCTCTTGCGTTTCGTCCTTAGAGGGTGAGGTCGTTTGGCGTTCTGCCGGTTGCTCGTCTGTGGGTCGAAGATACTTGTCAAAATTATCCGGCACACCATCGATCTGGACAATAAAATGGATCGGGCCGATCCTGAGGGTGTCGCCGGCCTTGATCTGTGTTTCATCGATGGATTCATCATTGACATAAGTGCCGTTACGACTCTTGAGGTTGCGAATCGTGACTTTGCCGAATTCGTTATAAATCTCACAATGCCGTCGGGACACCATCGACAGAGGGATACATAGATCGCAATCCTGTCGCCGTCCTATGAATGTAACCGCGCTGGGCAAAAGAAAGGATTGCGTGGTTTGGTCTTTTTTGATGAATACCAGTTTAACCTCCATTGTGATCTCCCATATAGACAATCTAATCTTACCAGATAAGGTATATTATAGTCCCTATTTTCCAGAATACAAGTAAAATACTGCTGCAAGGGTATCGGTAATTCCCATATTCTTCGCGTCCTCGTAGTATCAAAAAGTACCGCTTTTACTCGATGGTGCTTCTTTTTGGTCTTTTCCTTGATTCTTCGCATATATTTCGATACCATTTTGGCGGAGAGTTTGAATACATGGAATCGGCAGCAATGAGATGACCATAAACACACTGCTGTCAAACGAGATGAAAGGAGTTTTTCAATGCCTGCACCGGTAGCCGGAATTAGTTGTGCCAATTGTGCTTACTACGACCAAAAAGAAGACACTTATGGCGAGTGCCGTCGTTATGCTCCTCATCCCAATTCCCCGTCCTATGTTCCCAAGGCTGAGGCCGTGGGCCAGATAAAATTCGATGTCCACTGGCCGAAGGTTTACGGCAGCAATTGGTGCGGCCAATTCGCTTCGCGTCAGAAGGCCCAACAGGGCGATCAGTAACCACACAATGGAGTAAAAGCGATGCCTCAGAGATTGATCGGTATTATTGGCGGAAGTGGTTTGGGCGACGCGATCGGCGCCCAGCTTAAGAATGTCGTGCTGGAGGATATGGATACGCCGTTTGGCAAACCCAGTGGCCCTATTAGGGTAGGCGAATTAGGTTCGGCTCGGATTGCGTTTCTAGCTCGTCATGGCGCGGGTCATCGGTACAACCCCAGCGTCGTTCCCTATGCGGCAAACATCTTCGCCCTCAAGAAGCTTGGCGTTACTACGCTCATCGCAAGCGGGGCGGTTGGCTCGCTTCAACAGGAGGTTGCCCCCGGACATCTGGTGCTCGTCGATCAATTCATCGATAAAACTTTCCGCAGACAGAACACTTTTTTTGACGAGTTGGGTGCTGTCCATTGTGAGTTTGCTCAACCGTGTTGTAAACGCTTGCGTGAAAAACTCATGCTTGCTGCTGAACAGATCGACACTGTCACCCATGCTGACGGCACCTATGTCTGTATGGAAGGACCGCAGTTCTCTACCCGTGCCGAATCGCTTATGCATCGCCAGTGGGGCGCTGACCTGATCGGCATGACCGCCATGCCCGAGGCCAAACTCGCCCGTGAGGCTCAGATGTGCTATGCTCTGATCGCACTGGCCAGTGACTATGACTGCTGGCGGGAGCACGATGCGGCGATGGATAAGCAGGGGCTGCTCGCTGAGATCATCGGCAATCTGACCAAGGCCACACAAAATGCTGTCGCCTTGATTGAAAAGGCGCTCAAGTTAGATTCGCTGCCGTGCGATGACGACTGCGATTGCAGAAAATCTCTCGAACTGGCCGTCTGGACCGCCCCGGAAACCATCGACGTGAAATCCAAATCCGCACTCGCCCCGTTGTTTAAATAGCCGGGTGATTGTTCAGTTTACAACATCAGTATGGAATTGACAATCAGGTCGCAAGACAGTACTCTTCAATAAGTTAAAGACTCGTTGTTTTTTGAAATTATCTATTTGGAGCAGTAATATGATCCTGGTAACCGGCGGAGCGGGCTTTATCGGCTCGGCGATTGTGGCGGAATTGAACACCAGAGGTATTGACGACATTTTGATCGTGGATGTTCTCGGTAAGGATGAACGATGGAAGAACCTGCGGAACCTGTCTTATACGGATTATATGGAAGCGGAAGATTTTTCCGAGATGGTTTCAGATACGGATTTGCAGATTGACTTGGATGCGATTATCCACATGGGAGCCTGTTCGGATACGACTGAGGCGGACTGCTCGTACTTGGTTCGGAACAACTACGAATTTTCCAAGTTGCTGGCTGGCTGGGCATTGGAACTGGACGCACGGTTTATTTATGCCTCCAGCGCTGCGACTTATGGAGATGGCGAAAAGGGCTTCGCTGATAATGAGGACATGCTCGAGACACTGCGGCCACTGAATATGTATGGCTACAGCAAACACATGTTTGATCTTTGGTGCAAACGCCAGGGCCTATTGAACCGTTTCGTGGCTATCAAATATTTCAATGTTTTCGGGCCGAACGAGTACCACAAGGCCTCAATGCGCAGTTTTGTTATCCCCGCGTTTGAACAGATCAGTGAAACTGGCAGCGTGAGGTTGTTCAAGTCGCTTCGACCCGATTACAAAGACGGTGAGCAATTACGGGACTTTATTTATGTCAAAGACGCGGTTGATATGACGCTGTTTTTCCTCGAAAATCAGGAAGCATCAGGAATTTTTAATGTCGGCACCGGCAATGCGCGAAACTGGAACGACTTGGCAAAAGCGACCTTTGCCGCGATGGGCCAGGAACCGGACATCAAGTTCATCGACATGCCGGAGCATTTGCAGGGAAAATACCAATATTTTACTCAGGCCACAATGGACAAAATCCGCGCCGCCGGCTATGACAAAGACACCACGACTCTCGAAGATGCCGTAACCGATTATGTCCAGAACTACCTCATGAAAGAAGCATATCTGGGGGCATAACTTTAAGCATGCCGTTTACGCCGTATCATTTTGGACCCAGTGGATTTGTGGGCTTGCTGTGTCGTCGCTGGCTTGATGTGCCGGTGTTTGTTGCGGCTAATATCCTCATCGATATTGAGGTCATTGCTGATTCGGGGTTTCCGTGGTACCCGGATGGGCATTCGCCGGGCTGGTGGTTTAACGGTTTTTCTCCCGGTTGGCCGGTACATCAGATTTGGCACTTTCACACGTTGTTAATCGGGGGATTGGTAGGGGCCGTTTTCGGTCTTTTGATTTATTATATCAAGCCATTTCGCTGGTGTTGCGAGAAATCCATGTCTCTGATCGGCCTTCCAGGGAGGCCAACACTTCTTTCGATGGTGTTGGCGGGTCTTTTGGGATCGTGTCTGCATGTTATCATTGACAGTTTCTATCACTACGATGTCCAAATCTTCTGGCCGCACAAAGACAATACAGTCTTTCGCTGGATCAGTGGGGGTAAATGGTCCAATATGGCCAAAACCCAGCAACAGGTTCTGCTCTGGTGCCGTATATTCTGGGGGTTGATGTTTGGGTTGTATGGGTTGCTGCTTTCATTTAAAGCCAAAAAAACGAGAAAAAAAGCCTGAAAGCACACAGAATAGATGCTCAAAATATCCCAAGTTTGGTACTGATAACGCTTGACATGCTATCGTCCTTGTCTATAATAGCGGTTTCTTTGCCGTAAACAGCGAAGTTAGAAAGGTTTGATATGATGATTCAGATAGGAAAAGTAAGTCGTGCATTCGTATAGTGTTACAATGCACTGCGTCGGGTCGTTTGCTCTACGCTGCCGGCTGCTTTTGAATAGATACTCTTCAGGGACTTTGCAGGACGCCTATTGGGAGGGTGCAATGAAGAAAGGGTAGGACAAATTCGTTCAACCCGGTCCGGGAATTTATTTTCACGGGCTCGAGTGCGTTCTGTGTAAGTCGAAGTGGTAACCTGAAGGTTTCCACTTTTTTATTTGACGAGAGGTAAAAAGGACAAGATGAATCAAGAACTAATCAGGATCGTGGAAAACATTTCCAGGGACAAGAACATCGACAAAGAGTCGATCTTTCAGGATCTGGAAGCAGCAATGGTATCTGCGGCGCGGAAACATTTTGGCGCGACGCCGACTTCTGAGGTGGATATTGTGGTGAGTATCGATCGGGCCAGTGGGGCGATCAGAGCGTTCAAGGATGAGGTGGAGATTGATATTCGCAAATTAGGCCGTATTCCGGCACAAACCGCCAAGCAGGTTATGATCCAGAAGATCAAAGCGGATGAACGCGACAGCATCTTCGCTCAGTATGTCCAGCGAAAAGGCGAAATCGCCAGTGGAACAGTGGCTCGTTTTGAGGGTGGCTCGCTGATCGTGAATCTTGAAAGCCGGGTCGAGGCGATCATGCCGAGAGCCGAACAGATCACTGGTGAATCACATCATCCTTCAGAGCGCATTCGTGCGATGATCCTTGATGTACGGGAATCGTCGAGTCAGGTCAAAATAGTTCTGTCACGAACGCACCCTGACTTTATTCGAAGGTTGTTCGAGCTGGAAGTGCCTGAAGTGGCCGAAGGGATTATCGAGATTAAGTCGCTGGCTCGTGAAGCCGGTTATCGTACGAAGGTGGCAGTCGAAACGCTTGACGAAAAGGTCGATCCGGTAGGGGCCTGCGTGGGTGTACGTGGCAGCCGTATCCGCAATATCGTCGATGAACTGGGTGGCGAAAAAATTGATATTGTTCGCTGGAGTGATTCGTCTCAGGTGCTGATTGCTAATGCATTAATGCCGGCTAAGGTTAGCGAGATTGCAATTTGCTTTGAACTGGGGCGTGCCACGGTGGTGGTAACCGAAGATCAGCTGAGCTTGGCCATCGGTAAACATGGACAGAATGTTCGTCTGGCGGCCCGGTTGACCGGGTGGGATATCGATATTCTCACACCCACAGAATATAATAAGGAAGTGGATCGGCTTACGGGCTGTGTCAAAGGGGTCCAAGAAGTTCAGGACAGCTTTGTCGATAAGCTGCTGGCATTGGGAATTATTTCCGTACTTGACTTGGAAGAAGTGGGCACCGGTCCGTTGGTTGAGGAATTAGAGATCGAACAGGAACTGGCCCAAGAGATTATTACGGCAGCCGAGGAAGCCGCCAAAGAGGCGACTGTAGAGGAAAACCCAACGCAGGCCGAGGATATATTGAAACAGGAAAAGGACAAATCATCTTAAGCCGGTTACCGGTTTAGTTTGAGTTGCTAAATAATCAGCGGTTGCGATTAGGAGACGGTTTTGGCTAAAAGCACACGAGTCCATTTGTTGGCCAAGGAATTAAGCGTTAAAAGCAAGGCCATTATAGAAAAATGCCAGGCCGAGGGACTGGACCAGATCAAGAATCATATGTCTACGATTTCTGTGGGTCTGGCCGCCACCATTCGTGAGTGGTTTAGCGAAGGCGATCACGCCACCACGGTTGAGGCTGCTGCACGAGTGGACTTGAAAAAAGTGCGCGTTAAGCGCAAAAAGGTCGTCAAAAAGGAAGAAAAACCCAAAACCACTGCAGTCGAAGAAGCCTCGCCCGTCGAAGAAACTCCAGAACCTGCTGAAACTGTTCAGGAAGAGGCAGCAGAAACACGTGCACCGGATGAAGCTTTGATCGAATCGGCCGGCGAAACCGATTCAGGCAAGCCGGCTAAGAAGAAAAAGAAAGCCGTTGCGAAGAAGGCTAAAAAGCCCGAAAAACCCAAAGAGCCCGAGCCGATTGTACCTGCTGGCCCCATGCTGGAAAAACCTAAGCCAGCTGTCCTGTCTGGCCCGACGGTTATTCGTGTTGAATCCGTTGAAGAGGAGGTACGCCCCGTTCGGCGTCGGGCACCCCGACCGCGATATGACCAGCCCGCTACGCAGCCGCTTTTGCCCAGTCAGGATGCACCGGTTAAAGGCAAAAAGGCCGGAAAAGCTAAAACTCATGGTCGTAAAAAGGACAAAGGCTCAGCAGAAGCCGATATGCCCCGTCGTGGGGACATAAAGCGGCTGCGCTCGCGTGATCTCGAGGAACGTCGCGCTCGTCTGGCGGCTGCACGCGGTGAAACTTCGCGGGCCAAACCCTCTCGACGTATTGAGGCCAGAAAAGCAGGAGATGTGACCTCACAAGTGGAGCGTCCTGAGAAAGCGACCGTTTCTGAGCCAATTTTGGTGAAAGACTTGTCAGCTGCGCTGGCGCTCAAGGTTGGAGAGGTTATTGGAAAGCTTATGTCGCAGGGCGTTATGGCCACGGCGAACCAAGCCATTTCGACCGATGCAGCCGAACTGCTGGCATTAGAATACGGCACGGAGCTGACGGTCGTACGCAAGAAGACTGTAATCGAAGAGATCGAGGAGCAGTTTGATTCACGCGACCGCAAAAAACTCAAAAAACGCCCGCCAATTGTTACGATGCTCGGGCATGTGGATCATGGAAAAACCAGTCTGCTGGATAAAATTCGCAGCACCAGTGTCGCTTCTGGCGAAGCAGGCGGGATTACTCAGCACATCGGTGCCTACCAGATAGAACTGAATGGAAAGAAAGTAACTTTCTTAGACACTCCGGGTCACGAGGCATTTACAGCAATGCGTGCCCGCGGCGCCAACATGACTGATATTGTCGTTTTGGTGTGTGCCGCCGATGACGGTGTGATGCCGCAGACGATTGAGGCGATTCACCACGCCAAGGCGGCCGGCGTTACGATCATTGTCGCCCTGAACAAATGCGATATTCCCGGTGTCGACTTCAACCGTATCTACGGTCAGTTGGCTGAGCACGAATTAACCCCGACTGAGTGGAGCGGTAATACAGAGATCATCAAAACCAGCGCCATAACAGGTGAGGGGATTGAGGAATTGATTGAACATCTTGACTATCAAGCCGAACTGAATGATTATCAGTCCGACCCGACTGTTCCTGCTCAGGGTTGGGTTGTAGAAGCCCAAATGTCTCAAACGAAAGGCCCGATTGCGACTGTGCTGGTCAAAGAAGGTACGCTCGAAAAGGGTACAATCATTTTGGCTGGCGGCGCTTCCGGGCGCATTCGCACAATGACCGACAGCCGTGGACGCGGCGTAAAAAAAGCAGTTCCTTCAATGCCGGTGGTCATTACCGGTCTGGATAATGTACCGGCGGCGGGCGATAAGTTCTTCTCCCTACCCGATATTAATCAGGCAAAGGCTGCGGCCGAACAGGTCCGATTCGCGGCTCGTGAAGAAGGATTGGCAAGACGGTCAATTGTAACACTGGATAATCTCTTCTCGCACATTGAGGCGGGTAATGTCAAAGAGTTGAATTTGATCGTCAAGGCCGATGTGCAGGGGTCTGTGGATGTACTGATCCAATACTTGACCGAGTTGAGTACCGATGAAGTTAAGATCAAAATTATCCACGCAGCTGTCGGTGGTGTCAGCGAAGGCGATGTGGTACTGGCTGAGGCCTCCGACGCGATTATTATCGGTTTTAATGTTGTGCCGGATGAACGGGTACGGCAGGTGGCAGACAGCAAGAAGGTCGATATCCGGCTGTACAGCATTATCTATCGAATTACTGAAGACCTCAAGGCTGCAATGGTCGGTCTGTTAGAACCGGAATATGAAGAAAAAACACTGGGGCGATTGGTGGTTCGAAATACATTTAAGGTTTCCAGTGTTGGGACGATTGCGGGATGTTACGTCAGCAGTGGGCTGGTTACTAAGAATGCAAAACTTAAGCTCATTCGTAACAACATTGTTGTCAAGAATGATTGTGTGATTGATACACTCAAGCACTTTAAGGACGATGTTCGTGAGGTCAAGTCCGGCCTGGAATGCGGAATTAAAGTTGCCGGATACGATGACATTAAGATCGACGATGAATTCGAAGCCTATGAGGTTGTGGAAATAGCCAGAACGCTTTAGTTTCGATTTTCAAAGCCGGGGAAACTAAAATAAAATGACCTCCAGAAGACAATACAAGATCGCACGGGTCATTCGGGAATCCGTCAGTAAAACGATTCTGAGAGGACTAAGCGATCCTCGCATCAACGGCCTGATCAGTGTAACCGAGGTGGATGTGTCGCCGGATATGAAAAATGCGACGGTCTATCTGAGTATTCTGACGCCGGAAAATCGCGGGCAGGACACAATCTTCGAAGCGGTTTGCCATGCGGTCGGTCATATTCAGCATGAGTTAGGAAACGAGTTAACGGGAAAGTGCTGTCCCCAATTGCAGTTTAAGCAAGATCAAAAAGTCAAGAAAACACTGGAAACGCTCCGGTTGATCGAAGAGGCCGAGCAGGAATACTCTGAGCATCCGTTACAAGAAGCGCCGGATGGGATAGAAGAATGACGACAGGGCGAAGATTATGAAGAATAGCAAAAAATACAGTCCGAAAGTAACCAAGCTGTTTAATGTGTTGAAAAAAAAGTCAACAAAACAGCCGATGCCGCAGTACAAGGACTCAATCGAAGCGGTTGTTTACGCACTCGTCAGCGAGTCCATGCCGCAGGAATCCTCAGGACGGCTTTATCGGCGTCTGATGAAGCACTTTGTTGATTTCAACGATTTGCGTGTTTCAAGAAGGGAAGAGATCCTTGATGTTTTCAGGGATTCATCCGCCGAGTTTGAAAAAAGCGCCTCAGCCATCACGCAGACACTGAATTCAATTTTCGAGAAAACAAACCACGTAAGCTTGGATGGGTTGACTCAAGAAGGAAAACGTCATGCTCACAAGGAACTCTCTGAGATGGAGGGGATCACCCCTTTTGCCGTGAGCTATTGTTTTCTGACCGCAATGGGTGGGCATGCAATTCCCCTCAATGCGAAAATGTTAGATTACCTCCGAGCCAACGAACTGGTGCATCCCAACGCGACCGACATGGAAATCGCCGGTTTT
>CALKKA010000180.1 GCA_937995495.1 uncultured Phycisphaerae bacterium | reverse complement strand
ATTGGCGGCACAATTCGTACACGCACATTTTTGAAGGGGAACCCAGAAGAAATGGATCCCTCTTCGGCAAGCTGAAAAATCAGCTGTCGCCGATGAGGATCAAAAGTAAATCATTAACACGACAAATGTGACTGCAGTATAGGAGGACTCCACAGGAAAGCAAGAGAATAATTAAATATAATACAAGTATATTTTGTCGCCAATTGAGAACTAATGGGAACCGGCCTGTTCTTCAGTACGGCCCAATCGAAGTGTATTCAAGCCTTATATATCAGCATGTATACTAAACGTCGCTTTAAAGGCTTCGCAGGATGATAAGCGAGTGTTCCGTTCCAGCGTCAAGTGCCTCCTTTTTATCAGATCCAAAGTAATACATTTTTCCGTGAATCTTCTTACATTATTGCCCGGTCCCATGCCACCCGTCCATGTACTCTGTGGCTCACATGGTTAGATGGAACCCTTTGTAATACCCGGTTCCCAAAGACGCTTAATATGGCCAGTTGATGTCAATCGCGGAATCATAGGATCTGTTAGTGCGAACCTCCATATTATCACATTGATGTCCACCCATGTGGACATCGTGCGTGCTTCCGGTTTCTCGATAACAACCAGCTAATCCAAAAGTGACCAGTAAAAGCAGGATTATCATACTTAGAAGCATTTTGTACATTTTTCTGTCCTTTCAAGATATCGGCCAGTCCGAACCTTAATTCTTAAACAGCAAAATAATACTGTCTGCAACCATATACGGCTCTGGCAGGAAGGGCGTTCTAAATAACAAAATAAAATACCGCAGCATTTCTCATTAATTCTATCAAAAAACAACTAAATCTGTGACTGGATCCTTGCACTTTTTCAAAGACAAAGGTATAATGCAGAGCAAGATGGAGGATACCCCTGTCAAACATCGCCTTCGCCATGTATAATGCCGCCTGTTTCGTATTGAAATAATCTTATGGCAAAAAAACTCTACATCATTGACGGTCATGCACATATCTACTCGGCGTATTATGCGCCGATGCGGCCGCTGACCGGCCCTTCCGGCGAGCCGACCAAGGCCGTCTTTGTGTTCACCAACACACTACTGGGTTTGATTGACCGTGCCAATCCGGACATGCTGGTCGTGGCGATGGATTCCAAGGCCCCGAGCTTTCGCGTGGAAATGTACCCCGAATACAAGGCCCACCGCCCCCCGATGCCCGAGGACCTCCCCGCGCAGATCGCCCATATCGAACGGATCCTGGAGGCGATGAATGTCCCCATGCTCCGCGTCGACGGCTGGGAGGCCGACGACATCATCGGCACGCTCTGCCGTGAGGCGACCGATAAGGGCATCGATGCCTACATCTGCTCCAAAGACAAGGATATGCTCCAACTGCTCAATGAGCATGTGGTGGCTTACGATATCAAAAAAGACATCGTGACCGACACCAAGAGCCTAAAAGAGGACAAAGGACTGTCGCCGGAACAGTTCATTGATGTGCTGGCCCTGCAGGGCGATACTGCCGACAACATCCCCGGCGTGCCGGATGTCGGCCCCAAGACCGCGACCGACTGGATCAAAAAATACGGTTCGCTGGATGCGCTGTACGCTCATGCCGACGAGATCAAAGGAAAACGCGGCGACAACCTGCGCAACTTCAAAGACCAGGCCTACCTCAGTAAAGACCTGGTCATCATTAACACACAAGCCCCGGTGGAATTCAACGAACAGACATTCGCCTATTGCGGCCCGGACACCGATAAACTGGCCGATATTTACAAAGAACTCGGTTTCGCCAAGTTGCTTGCATCGCTGGGCGTACAGGTCGAAGAGCCCAAGTCCAAAGCAAACCCCGCTCACATCCCCGGCGGCCTGTTCGCTGATTCGGAAGAAACAAAAGAAGCTCGCAAAAATAACGCCATTTACGAGTTGATCGACACACAGGAAAAGCTCGATACCTTTGTCAAGGAGTTGTCAAAACAGGATGCCTTCGCCTTTGACACCGAAACCACAAGTGTCAACGCCATGCGAGCCGACCTCGTTGGCATAAGTTTTTCCTGGCAGAGCGGCACAGGATATTATCTTCCCGTCAAAGCGCCGCTCGGCCAACCGACACTGGATATCGCACAAGTACGCGAATCAATCGGTCCTATCCTGGCTGACGCGGATCGGTTCAAGGTCGCCCAGAATCTCAAGTATGACTACCTTGTGCTGGAAAACGCGGGATTGCCGGTGAGCGTTTCTGATGGCAAGGTCTTTGATACGATGGTGGCCTCCTACTGCCTCCATGCTGACCGGTCCAGCAATGGGATGGATGCGATGAGCCGGGACTATCTCGGTTATGAGCCCATCCCGATCTCCGAACTCATCGGCAAAGGTAAAAACCAGATCACCTTCGATCAGGTTGATACCGCTGTCGCTTGCGAGTACGCCGCTGAGGACGCCGATGTGACCTGGCAATTATACGAATACCTCTCGAAGCATCTGGACGGGATGCCGCAGATCAAAGGCCTTTTCGAAACAGTGGAGATGCCGCTGGTAACGGTGTTGGCGCAGATGGAGGCCAATGGCGTGTCGCTGGATACAGCGCTGCTGCGCAAGATGTCAAATGAGATAACCGAAACGGTCGATCAACTCACCGATCAGATCTATGCACTGGCGGAGGCGCCGTTTAATATTGATTCGCCCAAACAGCTTGCCGACATTCTTTTTGATCGATTGGGATTGACGAGTCTCAAAAAAGGCAAGACCCAGCGGAGCACGGATGCGGGCGTACTGGAACAGCTCAAAAATGACCATGAGATCGTGCCGCTGTTGTTGGAATACCGTCAATTAGTCAAGCTCAAAAACACCTATACCGACAAACTGGGCAAACTGATCAATCCGCGAACCGACCGGGTTCATGCGTCATTTAACCAGACGGTGACGGCGACAGGGCGGTTGTCTTCCTCCGATCCGAACCTGCAGAACATTCCCGTTCGGACACAGATGGGTCGAAAGATTCGCTCGGCCTTCATCCCTGCCGACAAATCCGGCTGTATCCTCAGCGCCGACTATTCCCAGATCGAGCTTCGCCTGCTGGCGCATTTTTCAAAAGACGCTGCGTTGCTCAAAGCGTTTGCCGAAGACCAGGATATCCACCGTTTCGTCGCGTCGCAAGTGTATGGTGTGGAACCCGAAGAGGTCACCAGCGAGATGCGCGGCAAGGCCAAGGGAGTCAACTTTGGCATCATCTATGGGCAGGGCCCTTTTGGGCTGGCTAGGGCCATCGGTATTACGCAGGCCGAGGCCAAGCAGTTTATTGCAGACTATTTTGACCGTTATCCCTCCATCCGAACCTTCATGGATACCGCGATCCATAAAGCAAAAAATCTGGGCTATGCCGAAACGATCCTGAACCGGCGGCGACCGATCAATGGTTTAGAAAGCAGCAACTTCAATATGCGATCTCAGGCCGAACGGCTTACCATCAACACGGTCATTCAGGGCTCCGCGGCGGACCTGATCAAGATGGCGATGATCAACATCCAGCGGCGGCTCGAGAAAGAGTGTTTGCCCGTCAAAATGACCCTGCAGATCCATGATGAATTGGTGTTCGAGCTGCCAAAGGACTCGGCGGATGAACATGCGGCGTGGATTACGCAGGAAATGATCGAAGCGATTAAGCTGGATGTCCCGCTGAAAGTCGATGTCTCCATCGGCCCAAACTGGCTGACAGACAAATAGGTTATTTTAGGGTAAGTTCTTTCAAGCAAAAATGTTACAAAATTATCTCGGGAAACACTTGAAAACCACCGCTGAAAGGGGTAGAGTGTCCGCTCTTGTCAGGTTGCTGGAGAGGTGACCGAGCGGCTTAAGGTAACGGTTTGCTAAACCGTCGTATCTCTAATAGGGGTACCGGGGGTTCGAATCCCCCCCTCTCCGTTTTTTTATATCAGGTCTATTTTTCTCTCCTGTCTTTCTGTTCTGATTTTCCTTGAGAATCCTCCTCGTTCCGTGTTAATCTGTGTCTGCAATAAAGCATTCAGATTCAAGAACTTAAAACCGGGGACTTAAACGATGGCAAAGAAGAAGACGCGGCAGATTTGTATTGTGAC
>CALKKA010000179.1 GCA_937995495.1 uncultured Phycisphaerae bacterium | reverse complement strand
GCGGCGGCAATGCAAATGCCTGAAACTGAACCGGCGCGACCGCTCTGGAAAAATGCGGTATTTTTTGGCGCCATGGTCGCGATACTCGTCTTTGCTAACTGGGCGCGCAGTGGTGATGTGCGTGCGGTCTTCTTGTGCTGTCCGGGGGGATTACAGTCCTACACGGTCGAAGGGACGCTGGTCGAGCAAACAGACGAAACCGTGACTGTTAAAGATCGGGTCGGTACGGAACATATCATCCCCGCAGAGCAGTTCAAAGGCATTCAGCAGGTCGACAAAAATCCGGCATACGAATGGATCTCCCGTGCCCGCTGGGGACTGGTAACAGCGTTGCTGGTGCTGTTTGCGGCGATGTGCGCGTTCTGGTTCACCAAGCCGGAGCTGGGCGAGTGGGTGGACGCATCGTGGGGATTTGCCAAACAGATCCTGCCGCTGCTCTTGCTGGGGGTACTGGTTGCGGGCTTTTTGCTCGGACGACCCGGTTCCGAAGGCATCATCCCAACCCGGTGGGTTGAGGCAGCGCTGGGCGGTAACAGTGTTCGGGCCAACCTGTTCGCGGCGGTCGCCGGAGCATTTATGTATTTTGCAACCTTAACAGAAGTCCCCATCCTGCAGGGACTGATGGGCGCCGGCATGGGCAAAGGCCCCGCACTGGCATTGCTGCTGGCCGGTCCGGCACTGAGCCTGCCGAACATGCTGGTCATCCGCAGCGTGATGGGCACGAAAAAAACGATTACATTCGTTCTGCTGGTCATTATAATGGCAGCGATTTCAGGAATCATCTTTGGAACCTTTTTTTAAGGAGTTAATGATGGTTGACGTAAAAACCAAAGAGTTGATCGCTATTGGAGCATCCGTATCTGCAAATTGCCAGCCGTGTGTAAGGTTCCATCTTGACAAAGCCAAGAAACTTAAGATCGCACCGGGGGACATTCAGGTTGCGCTTCAGGTTGGCACGATGGTTCGCGGCGGTGCGGCAGGGCAGATGGATCAAATGCTTTCTGAGACAGCAAAAGAAATCGGCATTGACCTCGATCCTAAAAGCGACCCAAAGCAGGCCTGTGAATAAGACGTATATTTATTGTTGGGAGACAATCAAATGAAGATTCAGATATTAGGGACCGGTTGTCCCAAGTGTAATCAGCTTTATCACAACGCGCAGCAGGCCGTGATCGAGTCGGGCATTGAGGCGGCGGTGGAAAAAGTGACCGATCTCAATGACATTATGGCTTTTGGTGTGATGGTTACTCCGGCGCTGGCGATCGACGGACAGGTTAAAGCCAGCGGCAAAGTACCGACCGCCGAAGCGATCAAAGAAATGATCCAATAAAGAAAGGTGACGATGAAAGAAAATACGAAGAACTATTTGATCCTGGGTGTGTTGGTCATTGCTGTCTGCGCTGTCATAGCAGTCAAAAGCATGCAAACCCATGAGGCGGCCGCTGGACTGGCCGATGATAGCGTGATCGGCAAAGGCAAACCGGTTTTGCTGGAGTTGGGCTCGCACTCATGTATTCCCTGCAAAAAGATGATGCCGATTTTGAATGAGTTGAGCACCGAGCAATCAGAGTTCACGGTCAGCTTTGTAGATGTGTGGCAAGCAGAAGGAAAAAGCGAACAATACGGAATACAATCGATTCCGACACAGCTGTTTTTTGACAAAGACGGAAAAGAACTATTCCGCCATATTGGTTTTTATCCCAAAGAAGATATTCTGGCCAAGTGGAAAGAGTTCGGGATCTAGAACTCTATGATCGAACAGCTTTTTACATTCTTTTCACACCTGACAGACCAGGGAAGCGGTTTGGCGTTGTTCGCCGCGTTTGCATGGGGTGTTGGCGGCATGATTCTTAGCCCCTGTCATTTAGCATCGGTTCCGCTGGTAGTGGCCTATATCAACCACGGGTCCGCGTTGAGCACCCGGCGAGCGCTGGGCGTATCAATCCTGTTTTCACTGGGCATCTTTGTGTCGATCGTAGCCATCGGACTTATCACCGCGATGTTTGGGCGGATGTTCGGTGATATCGGACCGTGGGGTAAGTGGCTCGTCGCCGCCGTGTTTATGGTGTTCGGACTGGTGCTGCTGGAGGTTATCTCATTGCCGTGGTCAGGCCCGGACATGACAACAACCACACGCACCGGCTGGATTGGCGCGTTGATGCTGGGATTGATCTTCGGGGCTGCGGTCGGGCCGTGTACATTTGCGTACATGGCTCCGGTACTGGCTGTGGCCTTTGAGAGAGCCGACACTCATTTTGTCTATTCGGCGATATTGATCCTACTGTACAGCATCGGTCATTGCAGCGTCATCGTGCTGGCTGGAACACTGGGGGCACGGTTGCAAACTTTCCTGAATTGGGATCAGAAATCACACATCACCGGTCGGATCCGAAAGGCCTGCGGCGTTATCCTCATTCTCGTCGGGCTTTACCTGCTCTGGAAAGCCTAAAACCGCCCACCACCCAAAATATTTTCATCTTTTCTGTATTTTCCAGCACCGCGTACCCATGCATGCGTAGAACCTTGATATTAGAGAAAATTAATCGGAACAAGAGATAGGGAGATAATATCATGACAACACATGCAAAAACAGTAACCAACGGCGTCAATATGGAAGCGCTCGGTAGTGTGGTCAGTGCGATTCAGGAAGATCCGAGCCTGGCAAAAAGCAAATTCCGGATAAGCAATAAATGGATTTCCGGGGGTGTCAACCAGACATGCGTTCAAGATTTTCAGGGGTTGGGGCAGGAACAGGCTCATCTGGAAGACTTTGAGCTTGGCTCCGACGAACCACTGGTTCTGGGTGGCACGGACAAACATCCCAACCCGGTCGAGCACCTGCTCAATGCGCTGGCGGGATGCATTACCACGAGTATTGTGGCCCATGCTGCCGTGCGCAGCATTCCAATCGAAGAAATCGAGTCACAGGTCGAAGGGGATATTGATATACGTGGCTTTTTAGGATTGGATCCATCCGTGCCAAAGGGCTTCCAGGATATTCGGATCACTTTCAAGATTAAGGCCGCAGCCGAGGATATGGACACGCTCATGGAATTGGCTAAGTTTTCGCCGGTTTACAATACAATTACCCAGTCGGCCAATGTAGACATCCAGATCAATCCCCAATAGGGCCCAAATCCTAATGGATTCCATGTGAGACCGTATTGAGCAACGCGAAAACATTTTTTGAGCTTGCTCTTGTGCGGTTTCTTTTTTTATAATATAATTCGTTATATGGCGAAATATAGGAGATGTAAAATTGCGTGAAATAATGAATATTACCAAGGCCCTGTCGGACGCCAGCCGGGTGCGGGCCTTAATGCTGCTGACGGATGGGCCGCTGTGTGTGTGCCAGATTATCGCGATGCTGGGTTTGGCCCCTTCGACGACCTCGAAGCATATGTCGATCCTGCGGCAGGCCGGGCTGGTCGAGGCTACAAAAGAGGGGCGTTGGATGCACTATCGTCTGGCACCCAAAACCGTCTCCAAACAGGTTCGCCAGGCGTTGGGTTGGGTCGTATCCGGGTTGGAGGATGACCCGCAGATCCGGCGGGACAAAAGCAAACTTAAAAAGCTCATAAAAGTCGATAAGGAAGCATTATGCAGGAAACAACGAAATTGAAGGTTCTTTTTTTATGCACTGGAAACTCCTGCCGCAGCCAGATGGCTGAGGGCTGGACGCGGCACCTGAAAGGGGATGTCATCGAAGCCTACTCCGCGGGCATCGAAACCCATGGGCTAAACCCCAAAGCGGTACAGGTCATGCGTGAGGCGGGGGTGGACATCTCCGGGCACCGATCGCAGCACATCGACGAATTTAAAGACATTCAACTGGATATTGTGGTCACAGTATGCGGCCATGCCCATGAAAGCTGCCCTGTCTTTGGCGGCTCTACCAAGGTCGTCCATGTCGGCTTTGACGATCCGCCGAAACTGGCCGAAGGCGCTGCCAATGAACAAGAGGCGATGGACTGCTACCGCCGCGTGCGGGACGAGATCAGGGCGTTTGTGGAAACCCTGCCGGAATCAATTACTTCTTAACTGAAAAGGCGAATAAAAATGACTTCGAATTCATCTGTAAAACTTGATACACAAAGCATGAGTATCTTCGAACGCTATTTAACGGTCTGGATCGCACTGTGTATTGTCGGCGGCATCGCATTGGGTAAGCTGGCGCCGTCGATCGCACAGACGCTGGATGGCATGGCAATCATGGTCAACGGCGCACCGGTCGTGTCGATCCCGATTGCGGTATGCCTGTTCTTTATGATGTACCCGATCATGGTCAAGATCGACTTCGCTGAGGTGGTCAAGGCCGGCAAGAGCATCAAGCCGGTCGGTTTGACGCTGTTTGTCAACTGGGCGATCAAGCCGTTTACCATGTACGCGATTTCTATCTTATTTCTTGGAGTTTTGTTCCTCGGCTTCATCGGCCCGGATGAAACCGATTTGGTAAAACTGCCTCTTGGAGTGTCTGCAGAGGTGGGGGCGGCGTATGGCGATGGCACGGTCGTCGAAGTCGACGGCGTCAAAATGCTCGAAGTGCCGCTGTGGCGGAGCTACCTGGCCGGTTGTATTCTTTTGGGGATTGCACCGTGTACGGCAATGGTCCTGGTCTGGGGGTATCTGGCCAAAGGAAATGATGGCCACACGCTGGTCATGGTCGCGATCAACTCGCTGACAATGCTTTTTTTGTATGGGCCGCTTGGCGGCTTTCTGTTGGGAATTGGCAAGCTGCCCGTGCCGTGGCAGGCGTTATTGCTCTCGATCGCCATCTATGTCGCCCTGCCGCTGGCGGCCGGCTTTGTTTCGCGAAAGCGGATCATCGCACATAAAGGTGAGCAGTGGTTTAAAGAAAAATTTCTGCATGTGCTGACCCCGATCACCATCATCGCATTGCTGATCACACTGGT
>CALKKA010000178.1 GCA_937995495.1 uncultured Phycisphaerae bacterium | reverse complement strand
GGGTGGATATTCATCACGCGATTTTCATAATTGGCGGGGATGTGCCATAAACACATCCAACCAGCCTGCACAACCAGATCGACCTTGGCGTCATCAAGAGTATTGGCAATTTTTGCGCTGAACTGCTCGATGTCTGGGTAGTCCTTTTTTCGAATGACCACCGGTTCTAACCCCAGAGCTTCGGCCAATTGCACACCCCTGACATTTGACAATGAACTGATAACAGCAACGATCTCGGCATTGAGAAATCCGGCCTCAATTTCGTGCTGAATATTGGTCATGGTCCGCCCGCCGCCGCTAAGCAGAATGCCCAACCGCAGTTTTTTGCATCCGGACTTTCCCGGTTTGTGCTGAATCTGGACATTGGCCTTTTTGTCCATCGCCTTATTCGCCATAGCATCAGCTTCGGTGTTTTTCTCTCGGAAAACATGTGTCACTTGCCATGACGCAAAAGATGACAGGAGCTCCATACAATCGGCATAAAGGCTTTTGAGGTTTTCGCTTTTAACTTTGTACTGGCCATTGAGTTGACGAACCAGCAACTGGCTATCGCTAAAAAGCCGAACAGACTGGGCCTGCATGTCCGTGGCCGCAGTAAGCCCCTCTCGCACCGCGGTATATTCCGCCACATTATTGGTTGTTTGTCCTAAGAAAATCCCGCGGGATAAGATGGCTTCGCCGCTTGGAGTTTTGATTATAAATCCGGCTCCCCCGGGTCCCGGGTTGCCGCGGCTGCCGCCGTCTGTGAATAAATCCACTTGCTGGTACACGCTGAATTTCTCCTGGCTGAAAGGCTGCCGGACACAAAAAAAGCCGGTCTCAATTTTGGTTAAGCCGGCGTGTTTTCATTCAATGGCATCTTTTTTGAGATACAAAATCCGCGTACAGTTTGAACAGCGAACGATGTCATCTTTACCGCTAAGTACATTTACAATTTCTGAGGGGATTCTCATAAAGCAGCCGCCGCAGCTGTAAGATTGCGAGCTTTCATCGACCTGCTCAACTTCGGCCATAGCCTCACCATCATAGGTTTCAGCCACGCGATGAAAAAACTGAAGCGCCTCGGCAGGAATGTCTTTGGCCTCGGCATCCCACTCGGCCTGAACCTCTGCAATATCTTTTTCAAGCTCAAGGGCTTTACTTTCAGCTTCTTTTCGAATCTCGTCAACCTTGGAACGCTGGGTCTCTATCTCCGCCTTGATCTCTTCACAAGCAGCCTCATCGGTCTCAACATTCTTCATCAACTCCAGAACCTGCGTTTCAATCTTGGAATCATCGGCTTTAGCGGTGTTTAACTCGGTCAGCAGGGCAGAGTATTCCTTATTGGTGCGTGCAAGATTCAGCTGATTGCGATATTTATCGATCTGCTCGTCCCGCGACTTGAGGTCCATCTCCAGACGCCCGACCTGAAGTTTGGCCTGCTTGATCTCCTCCTGTTTTGCTTCAAGCGCGTTCTGCAATGTGCGCAACTGGTTTTCCTGAAATAACACGCCTCTTCGGCATCTGGCCAGTTTTGTTTTTACCGCCCTAAGGCGATTCTCAACACGCTGTAATTTAACCAAACCATTTAAAACAGGTCCCATTCGCATTCCTTTTTTAACTTGTAAAGATACACATCGCGTCTATGAACGATTATTATGTCTCAAATGAGATATTCCGCAACATTTTTTTTGTTTTTTTCCATTTTCACTCGTCATTTACGATGACAACCCGTAGAATTTCGTGTTTCTGGCATAATCGCCAGCGAAGACTGAAGACGCCCCTTCACCTCAGGACATTGTGAGTCTACTATATGAAAGAATTACTCAAGCATCTTATTCAGTCGGCCCCAACCCTTGAAAATGGGGAGTTGAGAGCTGGCGAGGTATTGGCAGATTTCTTTGATCAAAACGGCATTGAGGTGTCCCTTGACCATTGGGGCTCGAGACGCGCCAATGTCATTGCATCCATTGGCAGCAATGATGCCAATGCTCCGACCCTGCTGTTCGGTGCTCATTTGGATGTTGTACCCGCTTCCAAGGAACACTGGAAGAGTGACCCATTCTGTCCGGTCGAAACGGACGCCCGCATTGTCGGCCGGGGTGCTGTGGATATGCTTGGCGGTCTTTGTGCGGCGGCGATGGCGATCGTCGATCTGCGTAAGAAGCCATTCAATGGCCGCGTCATCTTTGCTGCGACGGCAGGCGAAGAAACGGACAGTTGCGGCGTCAAGCGATTTGTCGAAGAGTACCAGTCGAAAGTTCAAAATCCTGTCGGCGTTGTCATCACCGAACCCACTGGGATGAAGATATTCAGAGCACATCGGGGTATTCTGTGGCTTAAAGTACAGACTTTTGGAAAAACCGCTCATGGATCCACGCCTCAAGCGGGAATTAATGCTATCCTGAAAATGAACGCCCTTTTAAATCGGCTCCAAAGTTGGAAGATCCCGCATACGCCCCACCCACTGCTGGGGGGTTGCTCAATGAGTCTCAACCGGATCGATGGCGGCAGCGCCACAAATATCGTGCCCGACAGTTGCTTACTCGAAATCGACATCCGCACCCTGCCCGGTCAGGACCATTCTGAAATTATCACTGACCTTCAAAACCTCTGTGGTAATATCAGCAAAATTGATCCAGACTTCAAAACACAGATCTCGATCATTCGCGCTGTCGATGCACTTGAAACCTCTCCCGAAATACCGTTTGTTAAAGCCGTCTGCCGCGCAACAGGAATTGATGAAACACTCGCGGTCGGTTTCACCACGGACGGGCCGTATTATGAGAGATTGAATGCCCCGGTTCTGATCTTCGGCCCTGGCGACGGTTCGCTGTGCCACAAACCTGATGAATTCATCGAAATTTCTCAAATGGAGCAAGCCCGCCAGATGTATAATCGCATCGCCAGCGAGGTTCTTTGACGGTTAGCCCACAAAAAAAGCCGCATTCAACTTGAATGCGGCTTTGAAGTCCTCAATTGTAATACGATGTTAGTGACCGGACTCCCAAAGAATCAGACCGGATTCGTAAGGTTCGACCAAGTCTGGGTGCTGGGGCAGAATTCGCAATGCATAACCATGCCGTCCGGAAATCCTGCACGGAATTGTCCCTGAAAAAGTCGCGACTTGCTGAGGATCCAGAGTGTCCTGCTCATAGGTCATTTCAGCTATCTGTCCGTCTTTGATGCGACCTGAGGAATCGACATGGCCAAAGTAAACCTGAACCGCTACATCCGTCGGTTCCAAACGGCCCAGATGGATCGCTGCCCGGACCTGAACTTCTGAACCAACCGACAGCTCAGACTGTTGATCGCCAAATTCTGTAAAGGTTTCACCGTCAAGGGTGCGGGTCTGAACATCACGAATTTCAAGATCCGACCAATCCTGGCGGACTTTCACTTTCCAATCTGACAGAGCTTTTACCCGCTCCATACCATTAGCGGTCAGTTCTTCCCACTGTCTGTCCGCGGGATGATAAAACTTTCGGGTATACTCAGCAACCATCCGGCTTGTGTTGAATCGTGGAGCGCACCACTTGATCGTATTCTTCATACGACGAATCCACCGCCGCGGCAGACGATCTTTGCCTCGATTGAAGAATAACGGCACCACTTCCTGCTCAAGCAGGTTGTAGATGGCCTGTCCTTCGACCTGATCCTGATAGGAGAGATCATCGTATTCTTCACCAGCACCAATGATCCAGCCACCGTCGGGGATGTAACCTTCACACCACCAACCGTCAAGCGTACTCATATTCAGCACACCATTGATCGCAGCTTTCATGCCGCTGGTTCCACTGGCCTCCATCGGGCGACGGGGGTTATTCAGCCAGATATCAACGCCCTGTACCATATAACGGGCAATATCCATATCGTAATCTTCAAGGAAAATCAATCGGCGACGGATTTCGGGATGCTCCGATGCAAAATGTACGATCTGACGGATCAGTTCCTTGCCTGCTGTATCGCGGGGGTGCGCCTTGCCGGCAAAGATAAACTGCACGGGCATTTCCGTTTGAGTTAGCAGTTTAATCAGTCGCTGCGAATCTTGAAGCAACAGGTTGCCGCGTTTATAGGTGGCAAATCGACGGGCAAAACCAATGGTCAATGCCTCCGGATCAAGTACTTCTTCAGCCCAGCTTAGCTCCGTATGGAAAGCACCGCGTCGTTGAAGTTGGCGTTTGAGGCGCTTGCGGGCAAACCCGATCATCCGCTCTTTGCCGCGCTGATGAATCCGCCATAACTCCTCATCCGGCACCTGATCCAGGTTGTGCCAGATAGATTTATCCACGGCCTCATCCGCCCAACGGGCGCCGAGGTATCGTTCATAGAGTGAGTTTAGTTCAGGGCTGAGCCAGGTCCTGGCATGAACGCCGTTTGTAATTGCGCTGATCGGCACCTCAGCGACCGGCAGCTCCGGCCATAACCCGGACCATATCTTACGGGACACATCGCCGTGAAGCTGACTGACGCCGTTGCGAAAAGCACTGGTCTTCAGCGCCAAAACGGGCATCTTAAAACTTTCATGGCCGTCTTCCGGATGAACACGTCCCAACGCCAGAAACTGTTCGCGATTAATGCCAAGTGTACCGTAATAATGGCCAAAGTATCGATCGATCATGTCAACAGGGAACTCATCGCTTCCGGCTGCAACTGGGGTGTGGACCGTGAATACATGACTGGCTTTGGCCATCTCAAAAGCTTCGTTGAATGTCAAATTATGTTTATTCTTGAGCTTCCGCACACGTTCCAGCGCCATAAAGGCCGCATGACCTTCGTTCATGTGGCAAACCGTGGGTTCCAAATCCAGTGCAAACAATGCCTTCAAACCACCGATTCCCAATACGATTTCCTGGCAAATCCTCATTTCAGAGTCACCGCCATAAAGCGTTTGTGTAATCGTACGGTCCTGAGGAGCATTGCATGACAGATTCGTATCCAGCAGATATAAAGAAACACGGCCCACCATAGCTTTCCATACCTGCAACTGCACAGTGCGGTCGGGGAACTGCAGGTTGATCCTCAACTCTTTGCCATTTTCTTTCTGTACCAATTCTAACGGCATATTATGGAAATCGTTCTCCAGATAGTGTTCCTGCTGCCAACCATCGGTGTTCAGATACTGGCGGAAATAGCCCTTTTGATACATCAGGCCCACAGCAACGAGGGGAATCCCCAAGTCCGAAGCGCTTTTGAGATGGTCGCCAGCCAGCATCCCCAAGCCGCCAGAGTAGATGGGAACCGATTCGTGAATCCCAAACTCTGCGCTGAAATAGGCAATAACCGGGTGATGTTCCTGGCGAGCATAGATCTTACTAAACCACGAAGGGGCATTAAGTGTCTGCTCGAGTGTTTTTCGGGCTTCTTTAAGCTGATAAATAAACCCCTCATTCCCGGCCAGATCTTCGAGGCGGGCCTGTGAAACTAAACCCAGCATCTTAATTGGATTATGGCCGCACTCTTTCCAGAGATCATAATCAATCCTGCGGAAAATCTCCGTGATATCATAATGCCAAGACCAGTAAAGGTTATGGGCGATAAACTGCAAATCCTCAAGGGCGGGCGGCAACGATGGCTTAACCGTAAAGGTGCGTACTGTCTGCATCTGGTGTTTGTCCTTATGAGCCGTCTTCAATGTTGATTCCATATTGTTTTCCTTGTTCATACGAAGTCTCTACTTACATAATTGATTTTCTGCAAGTTTGTTCGGACTAATTCGTCGACGTCTTAATATAAAAAGGCTGAAATCCCTATAACAAAAATCCTGCGATGACATTATCGGCCTTAACCTCTCATAGATATCAGCTATATTCCGATAACAACCCCGATGATGTTTTCAAATTCCCCACAAAGAGTACCTCAAACATTTGCTCTGACGAACTCCTGAAACTCATCCATCAACTGCTGTGTGATCAATCCGCACCTTCCATCGTTTATCCTGGCACCATCGAATTGCACCACCGGCACAATATCTTGGGTCGTAACTGCAATAAACATTTCATCGCACTCGGCCGCTTGATGCGGCGTAAGAGCTTTTTCAACGACGGAAATCCCCGCATTGTGTGCCACCTGCATCACCTTCACGCGGGTAATCGACGGCAGTATCTCGTGCCCCAGCGGACGGGTGATAATCACCTTTTCCTTGCCGTCAATCGCGAAGAATGCCGAACCTGCCCCCTCAGTAATCATTCCGCCGTCGTCAACAAGAATCGCTTCGCCAGACCCTTTCTTTTGGGCCTCAATACGGGCAAGCACATTGGCCAGTAAATTGAGCGACTTAATATCACAGCGTTTCCATCGCCAGTCCGGGTGCGTGCTGACGGCAATGCCCTTTTCTTTGCCTTTGGGGTCGTCTTTCAGTTCACTAACGGTCATCAGGAAATTCGGCGCCGTGTCCGGAGCGGGAAGGTGATCCCTCCGTCCGCTGCCGCGTGTGATATGAAAATAGATTTTGGCGTTCGGATAACCGGCCTGCGCCACAGCAGACAGCACTTTTTGCCGGACCGATTCGACATCCACACCGGTAATCTGGATTTCTCTTAAACTCCTGTCAAAACGGGCCAGATGCTCATCCAAAGCGAAAAGATGCTCGTCATAGCTACGGATAACTTCATAGACCCCATCACCAAAATATAAACCACGATCCAAGTGCGGTCCGGTCAGATCGGCCATGGGCAGCACCCGGTCATCAATCATTGCAATATCCATATCTCGCTGTGTCCTTATGTAATCACTTGGTTGTTTCCGTAATCATATCGTCCCTGAGACCCCCTTGCAAGGGGATAAACCCCTGTTTCAACCAACCAAAAACAAGACGAAAAGACTGTAAGTAGTTGGAAAAACTGAAGTTAAAAAAAACACGCCAATCTGGAGAAAACACTTTACAAATTCGTTAAAATTCATTAGAGTGTTGAGTTCTAAATTTTGGCAAGAATAGACCCAATAAAAACTTAACTCTCAGGAGTCATAAATGTACGCAGTAATCGAACAAGGTGGTAAACAATACAAAGTTTCACAGGGTGATGTGATCGATATCGAACTGACCGAGGTTGCGGCAGATGCCAAGACCATCGAACTGGATAAAGTTTTGTTTGTTTCAGACGGCGAAAAAGTTCAGGTGGGTACGCCCTATCTCGACGGCGCCAAAGTAGTCGCCAGCTTTAAAGTCACAGCCGAAGACGCTGTGGTCAAAGGTCCCAAGTTGAATCCGACCTATCTGCGCCGTCGCAAAAACAGCGCTAAACGCATTGGGCATCGGCAGAAATATCTGCAAGTGATCATCGACAGCATTGATGCCTAAAGCAAACGACCGCTGTAATCAGAAAACACAAAGACTTCGATAAGCATTTATCGGGGTCTTTTTTTTTTCGACACACTAAAGAGAAGACCATTGAGAACTCGAACCATCCCAAAGCATCTGTTGTGAGGAGGGGCCGGGACCCCCGGACGGATAGGTTTCGATCGTCTTATACTGATCCCATGACTCCAATACCGGCGCCAGTATCTTCCATGAAGCCAAAATGCTGTCATGGCGGGTAAAAAGCGTTTGATCGCCCAGCATGCAATCCAGCAATAACCGCTGATAGGCCTCCGGCATTTTGATGCCGAAAACCTTCTGGTAATCAACCTCCATCTCCAGCGTACTCATACAGATCTTTGACCCAGGGCGTTTGGCCTGCAGGCTCAAATACATCCCCTCAGCCGGTTGAATCTGGAACCGCAGCACATTCGCCGGAAGATCCTCAAGCCCACCTGCCTGAAACATCGAATGGGGAACAGTCTTGAATGTGATGACGATTTCTGTCAATTTTCGATGGAGCCGTTTTCCGGTACGAAGATAAAAGGGGACCCCGTTCCATCGCCAATTATCCACAAACAACTTTCCGGCCGCAAAGGTTTCTGTCACAGAATCCTGCGGCACGCCCTGCTCATCGAGATAGCCTTTCATCTGCCTATCATCAACCGAATTGGAAGCATACTGGCCGCGAACAAAATACCGATCAACATCAGCCGGGGTGAGTTGACGCACAGAACGCAGCAATTTTACTTTTTCATCACGGATCCGGTCCGCATCAAAAGAAACGGGGGGTTCCATCGCCACCAATGAAAGCATCTGAAGCAGATGGTTCTGGAACATATCCCGCAATGCTCCGCTGGTGTCGTAATACCCAGCACGATGTTCTAAACCGACTTCTTCAGCAACGGTGATCTGGACATGCTCAATAAAATCACGATTCCAAAGGGGTTCGAACATGCTGTTGGCAAAACGGAAGATCAATAGATTCTGGACGGTTTCCTTACCAAGATAATGATCGATGCGGTATATCTGGGATTCATCGAAATGGCGATGGAGGATATCATCCAGATGTTGAGCGCTAGCCAAGTCTTTGCCGAAAGGTTTTTCGACAACCAACCGGACGGCCTGAAGTCGCCCCGAGACCGCCGGACACTGTAGTTTCATCTGCCCAACCTTCTCGGCAATCGACTCGTATAAGAACGGTGGCACGGAAAGGTAGAATATGCGTGTCCCGCTGACATCGAATTGCTCATCCAGTGCTGCCAGATTACGACAGATAGTCTGGTAAAAAAAATCATCTTCGTAGGAACCGCTGACATAAGAAAAATGTTTGACAAAAGATTTCAGTTGACTTTCATCAAAGTGATCGAGATCTTGCCTGAGTGCTTTTTCAACACTATCGCGAAAAGTGTTATCGCTATACTCCTTGCGCCCGCAACCGAGGACATAAAAATGATCGCTCATCAAGTCACGACGGTACAACTCATACAAACTGGGATAGAGTTTACGATAAGCCAGATCCCCGGAAGCGCCAAAAACTGCAAACCCCGTCGGTCCTGCTGCCTCGTCGATGCATAAAAGCTCTTGCTTCTGTACTGTCGCTTCAATTTTCTTCACAATGGAAAAGTCTCATAATAACAAACAGCCCTGAGACGTCATTCAAATCTCAGGGCTGTTTCATCGCAAATGAGTTAGTCTTCGACCAGCTCAAAGTCGTCTTTGCCTGCACCACACTCCGGACAAACCCAGTCATCCGGAATATCTTCGAATGCTGTTCCCGGTGCAATCCCACCATCCGGGTCACCCACAGCCGCGTCGTAGATCCATCCGCATAAAACACATTTATACTTTGCCATCAGTCGTTCCTTTCAATATGGTTTATCATTACCTTTTCAGCCGTTCGACAATTCATTATCTCATATTCCGGCTTCATCTTCAAATAAAATGCTTACGATCTCAGCCGGTTCAATTCTAAAGAATGCCCCTTTGCCTTCGAAGAACCCATGCTCAGCGATCATATGAATATTGAGGTCGGTCCAAGTCACCTGTTGGCCGGTTTCAAGGTGTTCAACGGTTGTGATCCTTTTGTCAAAGGTTCCCGGGTGCGGCCAGGGACAAACCAACGCCCCCTTAAAGTCCTCGCTCTTGACCCGCAGCTTTCCAAGAGCACCGTCGATCCAGTTACCCAATCGTGGAGTCGCTATTTCCGTCAGTTCCTTCATTCGTTGAGACAGGCGGGCCGTCGTCATTCCGGCCTCTTCTAACGCGATAATATCCTGCTCGATAACCTCGATCGGATGGCGGGAGTCACTTCCCATAAAACCACCGGCCACCAGGTGGGTGGAACGCAGGACTTCTTCCAGTTTTTTGTCACGAGGCGACTGTTTCATTTTGGTTCGCTCCTGACCTTATGAAAATTTGTCATAATAGATTTTATCTTCGGGCATTCCGAGACCGATGAAAACCGCAGCCGCCGCATCGATCATGCCGGGGCTGCCGCACAAGTATCCTTCGTGTTTACTAAGATCAGAATAGGTCTGCTGTACCGCCTCGGTTACCAGGCCAACCTGTCCGGCCCACTCACTGCCTTCTTCGGGACTAGCCACAACGGGAATAAACTCAAAATTTTCCAACTGCTCTTCAAAGGCCTTCATTTCATTGGCCATGCAGAGGTCTTTTAGGGTGTTTCCGCCAAAGAAATATTTGACGGAGCGTTTGCTGGCTGTATTGCGCATCTCTGAGAGAATGGAAACAAACGGAGCCATCCCGCTGCCACCGGCAACAAAGACCATGGGGGCATCGGTCTCGCTCATGCGGAAATCACCATACGGGCCATTCAGCATCACCGGATCGCCTTCTTTTAAAATGTCAAAGCACCATGTCGTGCAGATGCCGTTGGGAACCAGGCGGATGATCAGGTCGATCAGATTTCTCTGTGTCGGATCCGAAGCGATGGAATAAGCCCGATAGACCTCCTCGCCACTGCCTTTATACTTAGGGCAGAGCAGTTGCATAAACTGACCCGCGACAAACTTAATGGCCGGTGGATCTACCAATTCAAAACGAAACCGCCGCATATCGTAGGTCAACTCTTCGATTTCTGTACAGGTACTTTTAAATTCTTGAATATTAAACAGTTCTTCAGGAATTTGAATGTCAATATCATTGCGAACCTTGACCTGGCAGGACAGGCGGACACTGTCCGCGATTTCTTCTTTTGTTAAGAACGGAGTTTCCGTTGGTAAAACCGCCCCGCCACCGGTTTTGACGGTGCATTTACAGACCCCGCAGGTACCGCGACCGCCGCAAGCGCTGGGAATAAATATTTTTTCGTCCCGAAGCACGGTCAGCAATGGGCTGCCACCCTGAATGTCCAATTCACGATCATCGTTGATCGTCACCCTGCAGGGCCCATAGTTGACAACATACCTCTCGCATAGCACCAGAATCAGCGCCAAGACGGCACCAATTGAACTGATAATCGATACTGTTATAAGGAAGTCTATCATCGCCCTATATTATCCTAATACTCCAGTAAATCCGATGAAAGCCAGTGCCATCAAACCGGCAATAATCAGCGTAATGCCAGGCCCCCGAAGGCCTTCGGGCACGCGCGATTCATTGAGCCGTGTGCGAATACCTGCCATGGCTAAAATCGCCAGCATCCAACCCAGACCGGCTCCGAAACCATAGCCGATGGTCTGGATGAAACTGTACTCGCGAATGACCATAAACAATGACGCACCAAGAATCGCACAGTTGACCGTAATCAGCGGCAGGAAGATGCCGAGATTCTGATACAGTTTCGGCGAATAGCGGTCGATGACCATCTCCACGAATTGGACAAATGCAGCGATGATAATAATGAACAGAATAAAGCGGAAAAATTCCAGTTCCAGCGGGATCAGGACATACTTGTAAGCCAGCCAGTTCAGCGTGGTAGTAAAAGTCAGCACAAAAACAACGGCAGCACCCAGTCCGGCGGCTGTTTTGACCTCACGGGAAACACTGGTGAATGGGCACATCCCCAGAAATGTCGTTAGTAGAATATTCTGTGTAAAGATCGCTGCAAAGCAGGTTACCATGGCCAACCAAACTTCGGACCCCAAACCATTCATGATTTTGCCTCCTTGGACTTAATGGAACGACACAGCCAGATAATCGATGCCAAAGCAAAGAACGCTCCCGGGGGCATAACCATGATAATCCACTTATCCCAGTACGGCGTGGAAAAGTACGGCATCGCAAATCCCAGGATCGTCCCCATGCCCAACAGTTCCCGCACGACAGAAATTGCTAGCAAAATGAGTGAATAGCCAAGTCCGTTGAAAAAACCGTCCCAAAACGACGAGACCGGCCGATTCGAACCGGCGAACGCCTCACAGCGGCCCATGATAATGCAGTTGGTGATGATCAGGCCCACAAAGGGGCCGAGGTTACTACTCATTTCAGGCCAGTAAGCCTTAAGGATCAGGTCCACAACAATCACATAGAACGCAATGATCAGCGTTTGCACCATCATACGAATATTCGCTGGCGTCCAGTGCCGAAGCAGAGACACAGTCAGACAACTTAGTGCCGTCACCATTGTCAATGATACGCACATCACCGTTGTATTCAGTACCGCATTGGTCACTGCGAGGGTACTGCAGATACCCAGAACCTGTCGAAAGATCGGGTTGTCCCTCCAGAGGCCATCGAGGATAATATCCTTGTTGGATTTGACCTGTGCCATCATTGAACCCCCTGCTGCTTTTGTTGCTGCTTCCATTGGGTCAGGCCGTCGTTGATCAGCTTTTCAAGTCTCGTACAGGTCTGCGTGGCCCCTGTTATGGCATGAACCGCATCGACTCCCAGTTCAGTCCCCGCCGGACGGATATCAATGGGTGGCCCCTCATCATTCAAGAGCAAACCATTAAATGCCTCACAGAAATCCGGCTCGGTGATACGAGCCCCTAAGCCGGGTGTTTCGTTTTGCTCATAAATGGCCATGCCAGTCACTGTCTGCCGGTCCTCAGCAATCCCGATCACTGCTTTGATAGTAGCCCAATAGCCTTGGCCTTCAACCGGAACTGCATACCCCTTGACCAAGCCCTCTCTACGGAAAATATATCCCGATGGTGCTGGTTCAAAATGCTCGATAAAGAATTGATGAACGCCAGCATTGCTTGTTAGTTTGATCTCTGGAAATACTTCTAAGAGTGCTCGTTCAAAGGCGATTTGCTGATTGGCCTGAACCTTCTCTCGCGTCAAACGTGCAAATCCAATGAGCACTGAACTAAAAAATGCTGTTAAGATGAACATATAAAAAATCGCAAAGAAGGGGTTGTTTTTCATGCGGCAACCTCCTTTGCTTTGAGTTTGGCTTTTTGTTTATCCTGGTAGGCCTTGACGGCATAGTCAAGAATCGGGGCGAACATATTGCCCAGCAAGATTGAGAACATCAAACCACCGTTGAAGATCGAGAAGTTGCGTATGACCATTGTACAGGTCGCAATCAGAATACCATAAATGATTTTTGCGGGTTCTGTCCGGGGTGAACTGACCGGACAAGTGGCCATGAAAAACGCCCCAAAAAGAAAACCGCCCCCGAGCACGGCCGGCCACGCTCCGGGCACCGGTTCGACTCCACACCAGAATAACAGTTGATTCCAAACCACGTATGTAATGATAACCGAGAGAATCGTGGTGCGGCTGGCAGTTTTTGTCCAATACAGGTACACCCCTCCGACCAAGATCAGTAATGCGCTGGTGACACCAACAGTCCCGCTGATCCGACCAAGTAAAAGCCCTTTCAGCAAAGCTGTGCGGCTGATATTAATTTCCCCGCCTTCATCGACTTGAAACGGAATTATTTCATCCGCCTCTTTGGACTTCCAGTCCGATTCTAATAACAAATTGCCCGCCTTTAAATGGGCCATGGGTGTCGCACTGGTGACAACTAAAGTTCCTTCTGGCCCAGTGGCTGTGGACCATTGTGTCAGGGCCCCGAAAGGTCCCGGGGCAGGCGCTTGCCAGACGCCGGTCAATGCGACGGGAAAACATACATAAACAAAACAACGTCCGGCTAGAGCAGGATTAAAAAAGTTGCGGCCAAAACCGCCAAATACCTCTTTGGAAAAGATAATCGCGAAAGCCATCCCGACTGCCAGCACATGCCAACCCACACCAGGTGGCATCACCAAGGCATAGAGAACAGCGGTGACCAACATTGCTTCCGTTACCTGCTCATTTCGCCTTCGACAAAAGAGCCATTCAAAGAAATACCCTGCTACGCAACAAAACAACACCATCGCCAGCGAACGCCAGCCAAAATAATACACTGATCCGGCAACACAAGGTAAACTCGCCAACAGAACTTTTCGCATTATCGGCTGTTTTTTAAACAGTGTTGTCTGACTCTTAAACTGGGCCGTCATGAACGAACGTATCCTTATAACAAGAAGTTTTCCGCCATTTCAGAGTTGAAACCACAGAACTGGCTAAAAAGCCAGTTCCGTAAAGGATTTCTGAACCTTAGGCTAACGTTTGAAGTTTACCGCCGATCGTAGAGACATGGGCCATTTCTTCAATAATAATGGCTTGCACTTTCTGCTTGCCAGACTTTGAAGCCAACATGTCCTTAATGCCAACATAAAAGGCGATCGAGTTCTTTTCGGCCTGCAAGGCGATCCTGAGAATCTCGGACATACTTTCGTTGCCGGTCAGCTTTTCGGTGGAACTGACCTTACCTTCGGTGCCGTGAAAATCAGCCATGGTTTGAAGGTACTGTGCAACTTCATTATCCGGATCAAAAACATTGGACTCTTTATCCTCAGCCGAGAGTTCTTTTCGCATCTGAGAAAAGGTTACTACATGGCCATCTTCCATCGCCGCCATCGACAGTAACATTTCCTTCACATCGCCATCCGATGCGTTTTCAGCGGCTTCGCGATAAAACTTCGCACCGTTGCGTTCGATCTGTTCGGCCATCTCAAAAATTTCGTCAGCGTTAAATGTAATACTCATTTTATCTCCTGTTGCTTACTCTGCGGCGGCGGGCGGGGTAAACACGCGGCCGGCCATTTCTTTATCTAACAGATACAAACCGCCCGCTGAGTCGCCGGCAATTTCCAGTTTACCAAGAATCTCCATAGCGGTCGCTTCCTCTTCAACCTGCTCGGTCACAAACCATTGCAGAAACATCCTTCCCGCATGATCATTTTCAGTCATGGACAGGTCCATCAGGTCGTTGATCAGCCCCGTGACTTTCTGTTCATGCTCCAGCGTCTCTGCAATGACAGCCTTGACACCTTTCCACTTCATCGGCGGTCCGTCAATGGCTGCCAGGGCAACCGTACCGTCGCGCTCGATGATGTGGTCATAAAACTTCATCGCGTGAGTCATCTCTTCCTGAGCCTGAACGCGCATCCAGCTTGCAAAACCGGGGAGATTCATCTTTTCCAGTGCCCCGGACATCGACAAATACAGATACGACGAATAGATCTCCGCATTGATCTGGGCATTGAACGCATCCTCAATCTTTTTTGCAATCATAATCCAGCTCCAATCTATTTTTATGCTTTCCAGAGCCCGTGCTTGTTACAGTGTTCACGAGCACTGACGGTTTCAGCTTCAACATCGAATGTCGCAATCGGTTCATCACCGGGACTAAGGAACTGGCGATAGTCCTTACCATCCGCCAGCAGTTCAATCCACTCAATGTAGTGGTCGTCGACCATCGGGTGGAGCGTTGAGCCGACGGTGACCGTGTAGCCGCCATCGGTCTTTTCGATTACGGGAACGTGTTTTTCAGTCGCCGCATCAGCCGTCTTTTCGGTCAGTTTGGCCATCGGCTGGTCGCAGCAAACCAATTCCCCGTCTCCACCATGAAGAACCTCTACGATATTCCCACATACTTCACACTTATACACGTCTAATTTGCTTGCCATTTTTTTCTCTCCTGTAATAAAGGTTTTCATTTCTGTAATATTTATTCTGCAATACCCAAAACGCGATGTTTTTGGAGGATAGTGTCCGCCAATTCGTCCAGGGCCGTATAGCCGTCTTCCTTCGACGCCCCCCTGACCAGCACAGGCTCAAACATCTCGGCCTTTAGATTGTCCATCAGGCCGGTTAACTGATCGACCATCTTGCTGCCCCAGCCAAAGGAACCGATGATTCCAGCGAACTTGGTCTTGGGTCGCAGTGCATTCACTAACGCCGCACAATAGATCACAGACGGATGGGCACCGACCAGAACAGTGGGTGAACCGAGGATGACCGTTGCCGCATCCACCAGTTCGATGACCATTTCGCCCAGATCTGAAACAGGTACATTGAATTGTTTAACATCGATGTCTCGTTCGATCAGCGCCTCAACAAAATATTCGACCATCTTTTTGGTGCTATCGTGCATCGATACATACGGCACGATCACCTTGTTGGCAATGACATCCTCATCGACCCACTCGGCATAGGCCTCGATAATCATCCTTGGCTTATCCCATACCGCGCCATGACTGGGGGCGACCATCCGGATATCCAGCGGTTCGAGCTTTTTGAGGTTCCCTCGAATTGAACTGCGAAACGGCATCATGATCTCGCCGTAATACCGCTTGGCCCCTTCCATCGTCTTCGCCAAGTCCTTTACAAACAGATTACTGGTAGCCAGGTGCGAACCAAAGAAATCGCAGGAAAATAAAATCTTATCCTCTTGGAGCCAGGTACTCATCGTCTCCGGCCAGTGAACCCACGGCGTGTAGATAAACGTAAGGGTCTTATCGCCCAACGACAGGGTCTGTCCCTCCTCGATCTCAATGATCTGGTCGACCTCTAGATGCAGATGGTCGATCAGCATTTTGGCACACTTGGGATTGGTGACCACCTTGGCATCGGGATACATCAACAGCATATCCGGAATGCTGCCGGAGTGGTCCTGTTCGGCATGTTGACAAATAATATAGTCTATCTTCTCGGCACCTGCTTTGAGCAGATGCCCAATCAGCAATTCTGTTTTCTCAGGGTCCACTGTATCCAGCAAGGCGGTCTTTTCACGACCCTTGACCAAGTAGGAGTTATAGCTGGTCCCGTGGGGCAATGGAATTAACTCGTCAAACAAACGCCTGTCCCAGTGCTGGACACCCACCGCATAAACATTATCAGCAAGTAATCTCATGTTGCTACCTCAAAATGACACTGTTAACATTGGATATCTTAAAGCAGTTTCTTAACGGCGTCAATTGCCGCGTCATAATCCGGTTCGTCGGTGACTTCTGAAACCAGTTGAGAATACTGAAGGATTCCCGCCTGATCCACCACCAGCACTGCCCGTGCCAACAGATGCAGTTCCTTAATCAGCAAGCCGTAGCGGTTTCCAAAGTCCACTCCGTTATAATCCGACACCGTCTTGACCTGCTCCACCCCCGCCGCCCCACACCAACGGGCCTGTGCAAACGGCAGATCCAAACTGACAGTAACGATAACCACATTATCTCCAAGAGACGCTGCGGCTTCATTAAACTTACGTGTTTGCGTGTCACAAACGGGTGTATCCAACGAAGGCACGGCGGAAATCACAACCACCTTGCCCTTATCATCCGACAATTTATAAGGTGACAGGTCATTGGCCGCCGCGGTGAAATCGGGCGCGGCGTTCCCAACAGAAACCGGCTCACCGACCAAGGTCAGCGGGCCACCCTTAAATGTTATCGCGTTTTCTCTTTCCATAATAAAAGTCCTTTCACAACCAGTTACATATATACACAAAAAAATGTTAATATCAAAGATCGTTTTTACGGTTGACTCTAATATTCTCTATGAAGTCTCTCCCGTAAGAGTGGGCAGCCAAAACACCATGATGCTTCGGCTGTCTCCATTTTCTTCCGGGACATTTCGTTAGTAATTCACAGCTTCCATTTCAAAATGCGATTGCGGGTGCTCACAGGCCGGACAGGTGCCTGGCGCTTCCAGGCCCTCATGGACATAGCCACAATTGCGGCAGACCCAACGAACCTTTTCGCCGCGTCGAAAGACCTCGTTCTTCTGGACATTCTCACGCAGTTTGAGATAGCGGTCACGGTGCCGTGCTTCTGCATTGGCAATCTTTCGGAAAACAGAAGCAATTTCCTTGAAACCTTCCTTTTCAGCAGTCACAGCAAATTCCGGATACATCGTCGTCGTCTCATAGTCTTCGCCAGCAGCTGCCGCAGCAAGATTTTCCTCGGTGGAACCGATCACACCTGCCGGAAATGCGGCCGTCACTTCTGCCTCACCGCCTTCGAGAAACTTAAACAATCGTTTGGCGTGCGCCTTCTCCTGGTTAGCGGTTTCATCGAAGATTGACTGAATTTGGACATATCCCTCTTTCTTCGCGGCACTGGCAAAATAACTGTACTTGTTGCGGGCTTGGGATTCTCCGCAGAAAGCCGTTAAGAGATTTTTCTCCGTCTGTGTTCCCTTCAAACTCATACTGCTACCTC
>CALKKA010000177.1 GCA_937995495.1 uncultured Phycisphaerae bacterium | reverse complement strand
CTGGTTGGTTTTATCGCAATGAGTATTATTCTACCCATCTTCAAGATGTCCAGTGTGGTTGGCTAAAATCTCGAGGGCAACGCTATGAAAATGTATAAGAAGAAACAATCAAGTGGTTTTACGCTGATCGAGGCCCTGTTTGCGGCGATGCTGCTGGGCCTGGTAGTCGCCGCACTGGCGGCGGCCAGCGGCGCGTTCACCATGGCCAACGGCTATGGTGTGGATTTGTCTACGGCGGAGTTTCTGATCGAAGAAATCAGAGAATTAACCGCTAACGAGAATGTTGACACCCTGTTGGCCAGCTATGACGGACAGACATTCAATCCACCTAAAGACATTAGCAATTTGGACATGTCCGAATTTTCTGAATTCAGCCAGCAGGTTGAAATCGATTATGTGGAGTCTGGGAATTTTGCCATAACTGTTACCGGGCCCACTGACTTCGTACGTCTAACCGTCACTGTAAGCAAGGGTGGGCAACCCATCAGCAGCACAAGTTGGATTCGAGCACGGCTGAACTAAAAAAGGGGACATTGCAATGAAAACTCTCACACGCCGAAACAAGAGTGGTTTCACGATGGTCGAAGTGCTAATTTCGCTGACCATTCTAGCAACGCTGATGGCGGCAGTGGCGTTTGCATTTGACGCTTCGGTAACGAACTTTCAAGCCAATCGAGGTATCTATGAAACTGTCAACACTGCCCGTCAGGCCCTGTTGCGGATCACCAATGACCTGCGAACTGCAGATGATCTACCTTTAAGTACAGAAGAGGCAAACACCCAAGTCAGCTTCATGAAGGATACCACTGGCGATGGAATTTATGATAAAAACATTACTTATCGCTTCGACAACTCCACCACGCCCGGCGTTCTCTATTATGACGATAATATCTCAGTCAATAGCTATGTACTCTGTGAGAATGTAACGGCGGCAACATTCGACCGAACAGAACACACTATCGAACGAGATAACGGGGCCGGCTTCACAGAACCAATTATCGCCGTTCGGGATGTACGGATCGTTCTGACCATAACCGACGAGACGGGCGATGTTTCTAAGACACTGGCCGCGGCGACCCTAGTTCGAAAAAACCAATAAGCATAAAAAAATCCGACTTAAAAGCCGGGCTTTTTTGAGTATTTCTGACAGTCAAAATCAGTCTTCAATCTGCAAGACCGCGTACTGAGCATAGCGTCCTGTTTTAACTAACAACAACACTTTTCCGCTTTCGGCAGATTCTTCGGTCGCCTCGTTGAATTCTCCGACATCGCGAACCTCAATTCGGTTCACTTCAAGGATCACCATTCCGCTCCGAATTCCCGCCTGCGCGGCGGGACTGCCGGATTTGACTTCGACCACAACAACACCAACACCTTCTTCGGCCTTGTATTCATCTGCAATATCTTCATCAATTGTCTTGACAGTCAGGCCGAATTTCCTACCCAGATCAGAGGTATCCGCCAGTTCGCTGTCCGCCTTAGAGCCGACCTTGACGGTAACCTTCTTTTCCTTGCCGTTGCGAATAATAACAAATTCAACTTCTGTATCGGGTGCAGTAAAGCCAATAATATTGAACACATCTTGCGTGTCCTCTACGTTCTTTTTGCCGATCTTGATAATGACATCATCTTTTTTTAGTCCGGCCTTTTCTGCAGGTCCATCTTCGATCACACGAGTGATGAGGGCACCACTACTGTTTTGAAGATTGAAAAACTCCACCATCTCCGGATCGATCGGCTGCATTCCAATGCCCACATAGCCTCGTTGCACTTGGCCGGTTTCGATTAGTTGCTCTTTAATCGCTTTGGCCATATTCACCGGCACGGCCAAACCGATTCCCATGTAACCACGGTCTCCGGTAATGATCGCCGAATTAATTCCGATGACTTTACCGTCCAGGTTCAGCAGTGGCCCCCCGGAGTTGCCTGGATTGATCGCGGCATCCGTCTGAATGAAATCCTGATAAACACCTTCGCCGCCAACCTTTCGCCCTAAAGCACTTACCACACCAACGGTCAGCGTTTCTGTCAGTCCAAAAGGATTGCCGATCGCGATCACCCATTCACCGATCTCCAACCCATCTGAATCGCCCAGTTCCAAGTACGGCAGATTCTCAATATCTTCAATCTTCAACAGTGCCACATCCGATTTTTCATCGGATCCGACCAATGTCACATCTTCATATTTTTGCCCGCCGCTCATCACAACTGTGATCTCATCGGCATCGTCTATCACGTGATTATTGGTCAAAACATAGCCATCATCACTGATAATAAAGCCCGAAGCCTGACCGACCTGATATTGCGGTTCCGAGGGTTGCTGGCGGCGCGGATGACGGCGACCAAAAAAGTGTTCAAAAAAGTCATCATCGAAAGGGGAACCGGACCCATAGCCCATACTCCGCGGTTGGACTTTGGTCCGCACCTGGACAGCTACAACGGCTGGGGTTGCCTCTTTGGCGACCGCTGAAAAAGCCTTGCTGGCCTTGCGAAGCGTTTCAATCCCATTAGTGTCCACATCGGCAGCAACGGTTTGGCCGCAGAGAACAGACACTAGAACAATAAGAACTCCACCTTTTTCAAATAAACTTTCAAGCACTGTTTTCATCGCATTTCCTTTCCTGTTATCTTTTCTTGTCACTTAAAAACAGCTCTAAGTTTTTTATCAAAATAGCGTTACGCATATCAACTGTAAATAAAGCTTGTCATTACCCCCCCCGCTAGCACTCCAAATACCTTATACGATATACGGCTAAAAAAAAAAGTTTGTTCGAATATGTCAGGCATTTTCTGATTCAAGAAATGATGCGATCCGGCATGCCCTCATATTGAGTCACGCCATCAAAGAAACTTCCCAAGTTTTTTAAGACTCAAAGAAAACTATTGGAGTTACGCTGAAGGGTTGTCTGCCCCATCAAGGTTGTTGTTTTCTGGAAACCCATCAGTATCATCGTTAGTTTTTGCAGAGCTGTTATTCGTATCGGCAGTCTTTTCTGCCGCTTTTTCCTGCTCTTTCTTCAATAGATCTGCCACTGTCGGCTTATCCAATGTTCCCCCATCGAGGATCTGCTTAACATCTTCGGCATCCAGCGTTTCATATTTCAGCAGCGCCTGAGTCAACGCCTCCATCTTATCTTTTTGGGCCTGCATAAGTTCTTTGACTTTTTTATAGGCCTCATCGATCAGCCGTTTAATCTCACGGTCAATGCTTTCAGCCGTTTTTTGGGAATATTCCGGCCCCATGCCGTAATAAACCTCCGGTCCCATGTCTGGAGAGTACTTAATCGGGCCCAACTCTTCACCCATGCCCCATTCGGTAACCATTTCCCGTGCGATCATTGTCGCCTGCTTGATATCTCCCTGCGCCCCGCTGGTAATATCGTCACAGAAAAGCTCCTCGGCCACGCGCCCGCCAAAACAAACTTGTAAATTCGCCAGGCAGTATTTCTTTGAGTAATACAGTCGATCTTTTTTCGGCAGCGCAAAGGTTGCACCGCCCATCGGGCCGCGCGGGATAATGCTAACCTTGTGCAACGGATCCGCATCGGCCAGCATCGACTGCACCAGGGCGTGTCCGGCTTCGTGGTAGGCCGTCATCTTGCGGTCGTGGTCATCCACATCCCGGCTGCGTTTGGCTCGGCCCCAGCGTACCTTATCCCGGGCTTCTTCGAAGTCGGCCATCTCGACAAAATCCTTATCGTGCATACTGGCACTGATCGCAGCTTCATTGATCAACGCTTCCAGTTCGGCGCCGCTGAACATCGGCGTTCCACGGGCCAGTCTTTCAAAGTCAACATTGGGATCGTACTTGATTTTTTTGGCGTGAATCTGCAGGATCTTCATCCGCCCTTTCAGGTCGGGCAAGGGCACCACTACCTGCCGGTCAAATCGCCCCGGACGGGTCAACGCCCCGTCCAAAATGTCACCGCGGTTCGTGGCGGCCATCACGATCACCTGATCATCTGTGCCAAAGCCATCCATTTCCACTAAGATGGCATTCAGGGTCTGTTCTCGTTCATCATGGCCGCCGCTGGCAAAACCGGGACCTCGTTTTTTACCGATGGCGTCCACTTCATCCAAAAAGATGATACAGGGAGCGTTTTCTTTGGCCTGCTTGAATAAGTCTCGAACCCGGCTGGCACCGACGCCGACGAACATCTCCACAAAATCACTACCGGCAATGCTGAAGAACGGTACATCCGCTTCACCGGAAATGGCCTTGGCCAGCAGCGTTTTTCCGCAACCGGGAGGGCCCACCAACAGAACACCGCGCGGAATGCGTCCGCCGAGTTTTTTGAATTTTTTTGGATTTCTCAAAAACTCGATGATTTCGGCGACCTCATCCTTAGCCTCCTCGATCCCGGCGACATCTTCAAATGTCATTTTATGCTCTTTACCCTGCATCCGGTGCTTGCTGCGTCCGAAGTTCATCAGCATTCCCCCGCCGCCGGATTTAAGGTTCCGTAAAAAGAAGAAATAGACCAATCCCACAATCAGGATTAGCGGCAGCAGGTTCACCAGAAGCGGCAATACCCAGCTTTCGCCAGCACTGTCATACTCTTGAACGCCATTATTTTTAAGCCATGTTGTAAAGTTTTCCGGCAGCATTTCCGGGGCGTAACGCACCTCGTAAATCTTTGCCGCAACTGTGCCATCTTGATTCAAGGCCTCGACGGCCGCGTCCGTTAACTCACCCTTGATCTTTCGCCCAGATTCGTTTAACTCGGCGCTTTCCACATACCGCTGTTCAACATAGGCCTCGAACTGGGAGTATTTTAATGGCTGTACGCGGCTCATCTTTGTCAGCGTCATCAAAACAAACATAACGACCAGCCCGATTAGCAGCCAACTAAACGGCCCACGACTATATTGGTGAAGCGGCGGCTTAGGGCCAGATGGCTTGAGCGGTTTTTTTTGAGGAGGCGTCGGTTTTTTAATCATAACTTAAAGAAGTCCTGTGATTGTGCAATTCTAAAAAGAAATCGACTTTTTTGAATTTTCATTTTATACTGTGAGGTGTCGAGCTTACCAAGGGGTTTCCATCAGTTCAACCACCTGAACGGCGGCCTTGTTGACTGCCTGATCAATAGAGTAGTCAAATGTCTGGCCCAGCCAATTCGAATAACTGCTGGAAACATTAACCTGTCCTTCTTCAATCATCAATTCACCGGTCTTGAGATTTTTCCACGTAACAGTCACATTAACCAGTGTTTCGTATTCAATCGGTCGAGCGGAATAATAGTCCGTTGCCAGAACGCTGGAGCCAATCCCCATTTTTCCGCTGAGCACCGAATCTGCTACATTTCGATCCGAAACGATTTTGTAAGGCGATTGAGCCTCAAGGCGTTTGCAGATGGCGTTGGTTAATGTAAATTCGTGCCCACGACGAAAGCTCGTCGTATCAAACATTTCGACGTAAACCGTCTGGATCTGCTGCGGATAAGGCCAATTATTTTCATAGCCGCAACCACCCACAACCACCACACTCGATGCGATCAGTGTAATAACGATGATAGATGTCAGTGCTTTTTTCACGCTTTGCGTCCTTTAATTCTTAGATTCAAGTAAGGGCTATCACAGTTCTATGCCTTCACCCAGAACTTAGGGTGACATTTCGATATATTCGTCCACTATCATGCCGTCATCAAGTTCGATGTATTCATCCACTACCATGCCGTCATCAAGAACGTCCGGCGATATTTCACTTTTATCCTCATCGGCGGGTAGAACTTTGTCAAACAGCGACTCGACCCCGAACCAGCTATCCAGAAAATTAGTGGTTCCATTGACGGCTCTCCGTCGAATGTTCATTTTGATCGGGGAAGCAGCATCCGGCAACAATCGAGCCTTAGCCATCTGGGCAGCCTTGCTGTCGGGCCATTCTTTAATCACTTTATTGTAATATTGTTCCGCAGCCGCCATACTTCCGGTACGCTCGTAGTAGAAACCCATTTCATATTCCTTATAGGCCAACTGCTCAGTAATCAGTGCCAGTGTTTGGGCAACCTCCAATCGAGAGGCCTCCTGTGGGTATTGCATCTGGTAATCCTCAAAATACGATCGCGCGCTCTCTAAAACAGAGGCATCATAGGGGGCGCCGTCATAAGAAGCATGAAGGGTCTGTGCCATCCGCAGTACGGCTGTTTGCCGAGTTTGGCCAGTAGGCCAACGGTCGGCAATCTCCTGCCATGTGTAGTAGGCTTCAACAAATTGCTCCTTGCGTTCTTGATTTTCGGCCAGCGTTGTCAACGCTCGCAACCCTATGGGTGCATTTCCCGCTCGGTCCGCGACATCCCGCATCAATTCAACGCCGGTATCAAACGCAGGCAGCCTTAAGACTTTAATAAAGCTTCGCTTCTGGCCCTGCAGATAAGCGGTCGCAATAGAGAAAACCCGTTCCAGTGCCGCCGGTTGCAAAATGCTGTCTGGCCAGGCGCCAATAAACTTCTTATATGCCGTAGCGGCCTTGTACCATTTGGCATTGGCATACAGCTTTTCAGCATCCAGATAGGCCTGTATTTCAGCGCCTGCCATCTCAGGGAAATCGCTTTTAAGTTGTTCTAAAGCATTGACAACATCAGATTTCTTACCCGTTAATAGCTGTTGCTTGATCTTTGAAACCGCCAACAAATACTCACCCTCAGGCGTGTCGGCCGCGTTCTCCCAACTATTTTCACCGCTAAGATGGTAGGTTTCAGCGGTACCAACTCCTATCAGAATTGATAACATTGCCAAAACCATCCAAATCCGTTTGACCTTTAAACCCATAAGTGTTTCCTTGGAATACAGTTAAGATAAACCGCCGGACGAAGCTCTTGGTCCAGCAAACATTCTAATTTGTCCTAGATCGCATATTATATCGATGTCTGGGCCGGTTGCAAACGAATGTTGTGCCTTTTTGGCCAGCCGCCCGACAACATTTTCAGCATTTATTACCCCATCAGTCGGTAATGCCGAGGTCGTCTTTGGTAATGATACTGTCAAAGGTATAACCAGCGGCTTCGGTATTCTCCCGACCACCCTGCTTTCGGTCGATGACACAAACGATCTTTTTGACAGTCGCCCGGGCATCGGTGATAATTTTAGCCGCTTCGAGAATCTGGCCGGCAGTGGTCGCGATATCCTCAACCAGCAGCACGACATCGCCCTCTTTGAGAACGCCTTCGACCATTTTGCTGGTGCCGTAATCCTTTTTGCTGTTGCGTACGATGATCCACGGCAGATTTGCTTCCATCGCCGCAGCCGCCGCCAGTGCCACACCGCCGAGTTCCGCACCTGCGATCAGCGTGACATCGTCAGTCAGATGCTTGCAAAATTCGGTGCCGAGTGCCTTCAAAATATCCGGCTGGGTCTCAAACAGGTATTTGTCCATATAATATTTACTGCGTTTGCCGCTGCGAAGGAGGAAATCCCCTTCTAAATACGATGCTTCTTTGATCCGTGCTGTAAGTGCTGCTTTGTCCATCTAGAAATCCTTTATACTTTCAAATCCACTTTTTTATTCAATGCTTTACGATACTTGCGTCTGACAGGCGCAACCACTTCCGCAATAAATTCGTTGACCTGTTCAGGACAGCGTCCGATGTACGCTTTTGGATTCATCACTTTTCTGAAATCGACTTTGGCAAATGCCGGGTCGGCCTTGAGACGGTCGAGCAGGTCGTTGTGAAGGCCATGCTGCTTGACCTGCGCCGCGGCCTGATGCGAATAGACGCGAATCAATTCGTGCAGTTCCTG
>CALKKA010000176.1 GCA_937995495.1 uncultured Phycisphaerae bacterium | reverse complement strand
CCAGGCGCCGACAAACGCCCCAACAACATAGACCCCATCGCTGGTTCCGGCAAAATGCCACTCCCGGCAGAAAAAACCAAGACTGAGAACAAACAGGACCAGCGCAAATTCATTGCGCCGTTGCCAGGCCAGCAGTCCGTATCCGACAACGGATATCATGACCAGCGGCAATGCGATCGCTTCGTTCGGATTGCGTCCGCACAAATGCCCCAGTCCAAAATGCCCCAGACCATAGACGGCCATAAGCGGGAGCGTCCACAGTAGAAATGGATAAAACGAAACGACGGTCCGACGGGGGTGTAAATGGTTTTCAATTTTTTCCGACATTACAAGCTCCTGTTAATTTTTTTCGTTCTCTTTTTCCATTCTGCTGACCTGGCCCTGAAAAAAAACTTTGCCGGTTAAAGGCAAAGTACACTCAATTGCATCGTATATCATTCGACATTTTTTGTCAAAAGCAATCAACAGATCTCATAATGAAGTTCCCTCAGTTCCCCGCCCGGTTTTTTAAAAGCCTGGCTGGTAAGTCCTTCAAATAGGGCTTGTTATTCATGTCTGGCTTGCTATACTGAGCCTGAGATGGGCCTGTTTTCATAATGAGACTCTGGCAGTGAAAACCAAAAGCAAGATGACAAGACAATTATCACAAAAGCGGGATGTGGCATTTGCAGGGTCTCACGTTATCTGTGTGGTTTTTTTGATGCTGTTTTTGGTCTTGCCAGCGTTGGCAGCCCAAGCAGACAGATCCGAAGACAAACCCCTTCCAGAGGCATCCGACGCCGATCCGAATGCCATTGCTTCGACGCCGGATGGCGACAGTGATGTGACAGAGCTGCTTTCAGAAGACAAAAAAATTACCCGGGAGGACGAAGCAAAGGGTGCCGAATCACCCCCTCCAAGTTCACCGTCCGCCGACCCGAATGCCATTCCGTCGACCCAGCACGGGGGGACCGATGTCACAGAACTCCTTGCAGAAGACAAAAAGAACATCGCAAAGAAAGCGTCCGATGAGCAGGCGCGCCTGTCAGATCCGAATCAGATTCAAAAGGCAGATCCGGACGCTCCGCCTGTTTCAGACGTGATGGAAGATGTGCAGGAGCCTTCGCCCTCAGCCGATCCCAATCGACTGGCCGGCACCGAGGGAAGCAGAGATGTCACAGAACTGCTGGCTGAAAGTAAAAAAATGCTTCCTCGAGCATGGTTTGAGGATGAGGTCATTATGAAACTGCTGACTCCCTATACAATCGCCAAGACCTATCTTCATGAAGAGTGGGCGCTGGATACGGCCATGGAACATGTCCTGATCTATCAGCGGGCAACGGGTGGGCGGCGTCCCCGGGAGCAGGCCGTGTACAACTTCACCTATTTTGGTGTTTGGAATCTATCCAAGTTTACCGAAGACGATATCGGCGTGATCGGTTTTTCGTTTGAAGAACGGGACAATATCACCGACCACAGTGTCAAGGAATTCTCTCAGGGGATCGGGGTCAATTATCGAACCCACGGCCTCAACACCAATGAACGCAGCCGTACCGCCCTACGGCAGTTGTGGTGGCGAAGAACATTCCTCGATAAGACCCTGACCGCGACGGCGGGGAAGCTTCATCATCCGTCGTTTTATAATCGAAATGCCTTTGCGGGCAATTCGAGAACCTCTTTTTTAAGCAATCCTTTTTCCAGGAATCCGAATCGCTTGACTCCGCAGGATGGACTGGGGGCCAATGTCACCCTAAAACCCAACGATGATTACTATTTGTCGGCAGGGTTTGGCGATGCCGAAGCTGAAAATACAACGTCCGGTTTCGATACAGTCGGAGACGGCCATTTATTCACAGCCGCTGAAATTGGCCTGACCCCGACGATTGACGGAGCCGGTCGAGGTAATTATCGCTTCACATTCTGGCAGACGAATCAAGCCGATGACGAAGCGGCCTCCACTGACAACGACGGTTCTGGGATTGCCCTCAGCTTTGATCAGGAGCTCAATAAAACAGTCGGACTCTTCGCCCGCTATGGATACACCGAAAAAGATGCAACGGATATCAAGAACTTTGTCTCCGGCGGGTTCGTCCTTCGCGATGCATGGGGGACCGAAGGCGACTTATTCGGCGTGGGCCTGGCCTTGGACGAACCCAGCAATGGGGAAGACAGCGAAGTTTCCATGGAGGTGTTTCAGCGCATCCAGTTTACCTCTCGGGTACAGATCACACCCAGTATCCTGTTGATCCTGGATCCTTCCCAGTCAGACAAAACCGACCCGGTAGCTGTATTCGGCATTCGATTTCGTGCCTTGTTTTAAAAAAAATATGACCCTTCAAGGTTGATCTCGATGATGGACCCCCAACGGATGTTTTATGGGTTAAGATGATCTGCTGTGATGGCCCCCAAGAATGGATAATATCTGATAAGGAGAGTGTTATGGATCCTGTAAAAAAAAATGCTTGTGTTCTCGTGTCTCTGGCACTTGTGTTTCTGTCGGGCTGCCACAGTCTCGGTCCCGATACCGTGTCACGCGACCGGTTTGAGTATACCGACGCCATTTCCGAGTCATGGAAACGGCAGATGCTCCTGAACATGATCAAGATTCGTTATGGGGATGCCCCGGTCTTTTTGGATGTGACCTCCGTGATCAATCAGTACTCAACAGAGTCGGAGGTCAGCGGTTCACTGGCCTGGAATGCCTTTCTGCCAACGGACAGCCAGAATGTGGGAGCTAAACATAAATATGCGGACCGCCCGACGATTTCCTACCAGCCCCTTCAGGGCGATAAGTTTACCCGCGGTCTGATGACCCCGATCCCGCCTCATTCGATCCTTGCTCTCATGGAAGCAGGCTGGCGGGCGGATTATTTATTTCGTCTCTGCGTCCAGTCCATCAACGGCACCTATAACCGCGTCGGGCACCAGCTGACAGTGAAAGATGCTGATCCTGATTTCTATCGTCTTATTCACGGAATGCGAGAAATTCAGAAATCTGCTGCTGTGGGGATGCGGCTTGAAAAGGCGAAAGAGGGTCAGCCGACCAATGTTATGTTCTTTCGAGATGCGGATATCGATCCTGAGATTGCCCAGGAGCAAAAGATGGTCAGGCACATCCTGGGTCTGGATATGGAACGACAAGACTTTACAGTTTTGTATGGCGCACTGGCCAGGGATGACACAGAGATTGCGATTCTGACCCGGTCCATGCTTCAGATCCTCTCGGAGCTGGCCTCTTATATCGACATTCCCGAAATACATGTCCAGGAGAAGCGTGCCCCCGGCAACTTTGCTGTCGCCGCCGATACGAAGGCCGGCGTCACTCCTTTGTTGCGTATCTACAGCTCACTGAAACGGCCTGAAGATGTTTTTGTCTCGATTCAATACCGCGGCTACTGGTACTCGATTGACGACAAGGACTACTGGTCCAAACGCATGTTCACGTTTATGATGTACCTGTTTACCCTGGCCGAGACAGGCACGCCCTCACAGGCACCGGTGTTAACGATTCCGGCCGGATAGTAAAACAATAAATTAGGATACGCGATGAGGGTAGTACAGGAATAAACACCTTTGGATAGCATCATTGTTATTGTATTTGTACGGCACCTGTTATCCGGATGCCCTCAATATCGCAAGAGTTTTCACAGCCTCCTAAACCTTTCACGCAGGAGTAATGATCCGCTTGATGCATGGGGGATCCTGGAGTCACCGGTTCCGATCAAGTGAAGACATGGGATGCGTTAAAGGATCATCTGCTTACAGTTCTCCATCCCTGCCGTATCAGGCCCTTAGGGGGTTGTGAGGAAGTCGAGCATGTCCAGAGCTTTCTCCAAACGTTTCTTCAGGGTAGATTGACCAATCAAAGCGGCATCCAGCAGAAAATAGCTTACCAGCAGGTGCTTTCGTAATTCGAGTTCGTTTGCTGTGAAACCAAAGCTCTTCAGAACTGACTCTACAAATGCCATACGTTTCTTAAAGCCGTTTGAGATGATTGGGGCGATGCAGGGTTCTTTATGTGCCAGCATCTGCATGGCGGCATCGTATGAGATTAAATTTCGTTGCAGCGCGTCTTGGATAATATAAGCCATTCGTTCCTTCGAGCCATCATATAGTTCATTCGCTTTTTCAATCAGTTCATCTTGTACAATGCGGTCCCAATATTGGGCTAAGCTTTCAATGAAATCGCGTCTGTTTTTGAAGTGCCAGTAAAAGCTTCCCTTGGTCACATTCAGGTCTTTCGTGATCTTATCGATGCGGAGTTTTCCGTGTTTGCCGGATATAAGCAGATCAAGCGACTTCTGGAGCCACTGCTCTCGCGTCAGGCGATTGGGTTTGTTTTTTTTCTGTTTGGCCATTGTTTTAATAGTATAGAGTACATTGTCGAGAATATCAAAAAAACTTCAAAAAGCAGACTAAATAAGTCTTGACACCCCCCCCATCCTGGCCACAATAAACCATACCATAAAGTATTGAGCGGTTTTTTCGGATGGAATCGACTGGCACAGAATATTTATGAAAGGGGAAAGCCATGAAGACAAAAGCATTTTTACTTTTTTCTGTTTTGACTTATCTGGGCATTCTGCCGGTGATGGCAGTCGCCGACAGCACCATGCCGTCGCTGGACAAAATATTCCAACTGTCGCTGGCCGATACGGCTGCAGCAGATGAGGACATCCTTCAGGAACATACCGGTTCGACCGGCGACCAGACCGGCACGGACCCGCGCGACTTCAGCAGCAAATTCATGCCGTATTATCGTTACACCGAACTGGACAACGGCGTCAAGATCAACGATCTGACGATGTTCGGAATGTATGCGTTTACGCCAAAGTTTGCGTTCACCTATGAAATCCCTGTGTACAGGAATATGGACTACAGCAGTGTGCTGCCGAATCCGCCCGGGGGTATTGGCGGGCCGATCCCTCCCGGCGGTATTAGTCCGCCTTTCGATGACATTTCCAGTAGCGGTTCAACCTCGGGTTATGGCGATCTGAACCTGCGTTTTTTCTATAATTTTGACTGGGGCGGCGACTATGCCGAAGAGGGAAAGAGCTGGAGTCTGTTCCCGGTCATCGAGACCATGCTGCCGACGGCCAGTGATGATGTGCTGGGTTCCGATACCACCATCGTCTCACCCGGTATCACTTTTGTAACGGACCTTCCCGGCGGGCCTCCGTTTGGACTGGGCTTTATTGCGTTCATGAACTTTTATGATTTCGACGTGGATAAGGGCGATGCCGGACAGGACTACAGCCGCTTCCGCGGTCGGTGGTTCTGGATGCAGCCGCTATCTAAACCCGGCCCGGAATTGACCGACGGGCTGTACACGCTGACCGAACTCCAGCCGGTGTATGATTTTGAAAACGATGAATTCGACCTGTGGATGGGTCCGGAATTCGGCAAGATCATCAAGGAAGGCCACATCATGTATGTTAAACCCGGTTGGGCTTTTGATCCTGACCCGGTTGACCGAAAGTTTACGCTTGAAATCGGCTATCGGTACTTCTTCTAAAAGAAAAGAATGTGAATAACATAAACATGATAATTAAAACTATTTAGGAAGGGATAGAAAAATGAAAACTAGAAAATTGTTAATGCTATTGGTTTTGGCCATCGGGATTATTTTTGGAATTATAATTTCACAGATTCCACAAAACACCGCTATTGCTAAACCTCACAAAGTTGATGGTGGAAATTATCCTGAAGGACGAATTCCCCAGAAAATCAAAAACGGAAAATATCCACGTACTTACTACCCGAACACCGAAAAGTTGGCTTCGGATGAAATGCGGATTACCGCCATTGGAACCGGCATGCCGAATCAGTCACCCAGTAATGTCGCGGCGTGTTTCCTGGTTGAACTGGGCAATGGAGAATCATTCCTGTTCGATTTAGGGACCGGTGCCACCGATCGGCTTGCCGGTCTCGAGGTTGATTATTCAAAATTAGATAAAGTTTTCGCCGGCCATTTGCATACCGACCATGTGGGTGATATTGCTTCACTCTGGGTCAGTGGATGGCTGAACGGCCGTTACACTCCGCTGCATGTCTACGGTCCGTCCGGGTCAACTCCAGAGTTGGGTACCAAGGTGCATATCGATCATATCCGTGCCGCTTGGGCCTGGGATGTGACATCGAGGGCGGGCACACTCCCGAATGCAGGGGGTGAAATCGTTGCCCATGAATTCGATTTCTCCAAAACGGCCGTCATTTACGAGGAGAACGGCGTGAAGATCACCTCATTTCCTGCCATCCATATACGTGACGGCTCGGTGAGCTTTCGTTTGGACTGGAACGGCCTGAGTTTCGTGTTTGGCAGCGACACCGTGCCGAACAAATGGTTCCAGAAAGAAGCCCAAGGCGCCGATGTCGTCGTACATGAGTGTTTCTTTACCCCTGAGCAGTGGATGGATATTGCCGGATTCCCTTACAAAGAAGCTTATTGGGTGACATCGCAAATCCATACGCCGCCGGAAGGTTTTGGAAAACTGATGTCCATGGTGAAGCCACGTATGGCGGTGGCGTACCACTACTGGAACCACCGCGACATTGAGTTGGAGATATTCGAAAGAGTCCGCAAGACCTACGATGGCCCCTTAACCATGGCGGATGACTTGACCGTTCTGAATTTAACCAAAGATCACATTGAAGTTCGGGAAGTTACGTTCAATCATGAAGCCTGGCCCATGGGTACCAGTAAGGAGTGGGACACGGCTCCCCGTGGTGAACCGGCCACGAGCTTGATGTCAGAATGGCTGAAAGAAGGCACTCTGGAGGGGCTGAATCCGCCGCCCACCCAACCAATTGACTAAAAAAAAACAAGGGAAAGTAATTATTTATTCGAAAGGGAGAAGAACTATGAAGAAAGTAATGAGTATTAGTTCAGTTGTGCTGATTCTGCTTGGTTTCATCATCGGTCTTGTTGTTTCCCAAAGCAGCCAGACACTGACAGCGGCCGAGCAAAAAGCCAAAGTATCACCGGTCAAGGCACGGGAGCGGGATGTTTACTTCCCCAACAGCGAGGACCTGGCCCCGGATGAAATGCGAGTGGTCGCTTGCGGAACGGGGATGCCGACCACGCGGGCCGCACAGGCCGCGGCATGTTTCCTGGTTGAACTGGGTAACGGCGATAAGTTCCTGTTTGATATCGGCTCGGGTTCGGCAGAACGCATCTCGAGCTTACAGATTCCCTATGACTATCTCGACAAGGTCTTCATCGGGCATCTGCACGGTGACCACTTTGGTGCTATCGGCGAGTTGTTCATTGGTGGGGCACTTATGGGAAGGCAGAAACCGCTCCGCGTCTGGGGCCCGAACGGTCCCACCCCCGAGCTCGGTACGGCCTATGCCATTGAGAAGATGAAGGAAATGTATACGTGGGACCTCGCTGGACGCGTGGGTATGGTCGACTTTCGTGGTTACTCGATCGAGGTCGAAGAATTTGATTACAAAGGCGAGAATGCTGTGATTTACGAAAATAATGGGGTCACGATTCGTTCGTTTCCGGCGATTCATTCAATCGACGGACCCGTCAGCTTCAGCCTCGAATGGAAGGATCTAAAATTCGTCTTTGGCTCCGACACGTATCCCAACAAGTGGTTCGTCGAATACGCCAAGGACGCGGATATTGTTGTCCACGAGTGTTTTGTCGCTGTGCCGGATCTTGTTAGGAAGATGGGTTTTACACCGGAACAGGCTTTGGTGGTCGGTACCCAGATCCATACCGCCCCCGAAGCCTTTGGAAAAATAATGACAGAGATCAAGCCGCGTATGGCCGTGGCCTACCATTTCTTCAAAGACTTTGACACAACGTCTGAAATTAATGACCGTATTCGCAGGACCTATGAAGGTCCGTTAAGTCTTGCCGAGGACTTTATGGTCTGGAACATCACCAAGGACGGTATCAAAGTGCGTATGGCAGCGGTTGAAGAAGCGACGTGGGCACCACCTCTGGTAAACAAGCCAGAACTTCCTCAGAAGGGTGACAGGGAGAAGTACAGCAATGAGATGAGTGTTCCAGTTGATGCGATGGTTTACTCTGAGTTCATCAAAGAAGGCCGATGGGGCGAAGTCGACAAGGCGCTCCGCGGCGTCTACAAAGAAGCGAGTGAAGCCCTTGGACGCGAATTCCCGTATCCGGCCGACCCCAAAGAATCCGATGAGTAATGTTGAACCAGATCTGATCAATTTATGAGCATCCTTTAAGCGTGCCTCTTTCATAGGGGGTACGCTTTTTTCTTTCTATAGTTTTAGATATCCCTTACATTATCCTGCATGAAGTCACACTATATTTACATCTTAAATTTATGGATCATTGTTTGTACCGGATTGTCATATGCTGATGCACCGGTCGTCACCCAGGCGATGAAGGCCTCTACGATTGCCGAATATGATGTTGATGACAGCGGTGTTCGATTGGAGCTGGAAGTCGGAGCCGATGATGTGAAGGCGTTTCGAAATTGGATTTCGTGTTTTGTGCGAATGCAGCCCCAATTATCCGCTTGACAGAGTGCCCCCAAAGGGTATGATTGAAAACCATGTTTTACAGTCATTTAAAGGACACTTTTTTTACAGGGAGGTTATATGCTTCAGCGAATCATGCCAAAGAATAGCTCAAAGATTGTTTGTATTCTGTTCGTATTTTTCTGTGCGGTTTCGGCTCATTCCGGGGGACTCTATCTGAATGAGTATGGTACGCCGGTGATGGGCAATGCGGGCGCCGGTTCTGTGGCTGAAGCCTCGGATGCGTCCACGTCATTTCACAACCCTGCCGGTATGACCCTGCTGGGGCAGCGGCAGTTTATGTTGTCGCTTGGGTTGGGCTACTCGGATGTGAGTTTTGATACAGACAGCAGCCGTGTTGGCGGTGGCGATGGGGGTAATGCGGGCGGCTGGATCCCGATATTGGGTACGTTTTATGCTCAACCGATCAAGGAGGACCTCTGGTTTGGTTTTAGCACCTTCACGCTATCGGGGGCAGCGCTGGATTATGGCTCTGGGTGGGTGGGCCGTAATCAGTGTGATGAGGTGACCATTCTGACAGTCACTGCGATGCCGACGCTGGCTTATCGCGTCAATGACTGGCTGTCGGTGGGTGCCGGTCCGGCGATTTGGTATGGGAGTTTAGATTTGAAAGTGGGCCCCGTTGGCAATACGAATGGCGAAATCGAAATTGATGGAGATGATGTTGCCTACGGATACAGTGTGAGTACGATGATCGAATTAAGCAAAAGCACGCGCGTGGGTGTTTTCTATCTTTCTGAAACCAGTTTCGAGTTTGACGGCGACCTGAAAACAAAAGGCGGCCCTGTTGGGGGGCTGGAATTTGGCTCGGATACAGACCTGGATCTAGCTCAACTGATTCGAGGCAGCGTGTACCACCGGCTCAACGACAAGTGGGCCGTGGTTGGCAGTCTGGGCTGGGAGGACTGGAGTACAATGGATAATGTAAATATTAGCACAGAAAGAGGCAGCAGGGCACTCTCGAAAAACTGGAAAGACACCTATCACTATGCTGCCGGTCTGCATTATAATCTATCCGATAAATGGCTGCTCCGGACCGGTATTTCCTATGACACCAGCCCGGTGGACTCAGACGACCGGACGGCGGACATGCCGATCGACCGCCAGATACGTTATGCCGTTGGAGCTGACTACCAGTGGACCGAATCACTGACCGTGGGTGGTTCCTTTGTCTATGCGGATTACGGCAGTGCCAAGATCGATGCTCCCGGATTCAGTGGAGACTACAATCGCAACGACCTTTACTTTTTAGGTCTTCATGCCAACTGGATATTCTAAAACAACTCGTTTTTTTATAACTTAAACAGCAAAAAAATCTTATGAAGCCTTTTTTCCTGTGAGGGTCGGTCGTTCTTTAGGCGTTTCAGTTCGCTGCTGTTAATGACATTTTTTCAAAATAACATTGACATATCGGTTTTCATACGAACAATTATATGTATAGAAAGTATTAAACGTGTTTTGACGTTAAATGGACGGATACAGTATACTTTTTTGAACAGGAGAAAACCATGAAGCTGCGAATCATTGTCTTAGCACTCGTCGCCATCACACTCGCCACAGCCGGTTGCGGCGGCAAACATCGAGAACCCACTGGATTTCTCAGTGATTATTCTAAATTGGTGGAGGAATCCGGCTCTACGTTGCGATACATGAACGAAGCGGCGCTGGACAGGTACTCTGGATTCATTGTCGATCCAATTCAGACCCGGATCGACGATCCTGACGGTGCGCTGACAGACGAAGACATTGCGGATCTGACAAGTTACATGTATGACAAAGTTGTGGAAGCCATCCAAAAATCAGGCGATCGTATCGCCTATCGGCCTGCCGCTGATGTCGCGCGGCTGCGCATCGCCTTTACAGACATCGGCAAGTCTCATCCGATCAGCATCCTGCCCTATTCCAGCATAGCTGGATTCGGTATTGGCGGTGCTTCGGCAGAGGCTGAACTCGTGGATTCGATTACGGGCGAGCAGATCGGTGCTGTCGTTCAGTCAAAGGAGGGCCAGTCAAAGGTCCCCTTTACTACCTTGGGTGACTGGACCGCAGCCAAACAAACCATAGACACGTGGGCCAAAAATCTTGAAAAACGCCTGTCCGCGGAATAGCGCTACAAGGCCAGTTTGAAAAATAAACCTAAATCAAAGGGAGAATTGCAATGAAAAAGAAGATTTTAATCGGCGTGGGGGTTGTGGTACTGATCATCGTGATCCTGGTGATGGTGCTATTGGGTAATCTAAACGGTATCGTCAAGGGAGTCATTGAAAAAGTCGGCACCAGTGTAACCGGCGTTCCTGTCA
>CALKKA010000175.1 GCA_937995495.1 uncultured Phycisphaerae bacterium | reverse complement strand
AGCGCCATACCGATTTCAACGAGCAGATTCCATCCGGCGCTCAGATAGACATAAGGCGCCAACGGACCGGCATCCGGAACACGGATGGTGGTAAACGGCGTCGGTCGATTGGCAATGGCAACCACCTTGAGGCCTACACCTTGTTCGAGTACCTCTTGGAACTTCTCAATCTCGGCATCGATCGGATCGACCACAAAAACGACATCCTTAGAATCCATCACTTCTTCGATGCCGTGAACCGCGTAGGTCCCTTCAAGGAAGTCGGATTTATTGCGGGTGATCTCGTTTGTCTTAAGGGTCAATTCCTCGGCCACACCGTCGTTATAACCCGCAAAATAAATCGTGGATGCGTTGACAGCCGTGTCAATAATTTCTTTTTCGATGGGTAATGTCAGAGCAGCCTCAATATCGTCCGCCAACGCTTTGCAGGCGGCGCTGTTGTCCTGTCCGAGGATGTTCCAGAGGATTGATTCATAAAAGAGCGCCTGTTCGATCACGCTTTTGGTTGCGGCGACTGCCTGTTCCCAACCGCAAGTCAGAACAAATGACTCGGTGCATGCTTCTTCAAGGAGCGTTTTTTCATTGGCGGTTAAGGCAAAGCGGTTGTCATTGCCCTCCGCGGCCAATTTTTTCGCCAGCAGAACAACTTCTTTGGTTCTGCCGGAGTTGGACGCACAGAAGACGGCGAATTTTGAAAGGTCGTATTCGGCTGACTGACGCGAACCGTCCGTGGCGATCTGAAGATCCATCCCCCATTGCAGCGCCTTGCGGATGGCGTTTTTGGCGGGAAAAATCCGGCTTGATCCCTCGCCGGTCATCAACAATCGACCGGCCGACTGTATCTTCGGTGCGATCGCCACCGTCTGGGTCGGATCAAAGTTCTTTACGACACCGACGGTATCCATCATTTCCTGAACCAGTGCATATCCGCTGTATTTCTTATCCGTTAAATTCATTGTTCTGTCCTTTCCAGTAGGTTAATTTTTCTTTTTCATCTCTTCGACGGCCGCCTTAAAGCTCTCCGTCTCTTCCCGAACCAGTTTGACAAAGCTATTATCTTCAATCGTTCCAATCGAGGCGACCATTTCCTCTGTATTTCGATAGGTTGCCTGCCTGAAAGGATTATCGTAGTCCTTTTTCCGGCTGGCATAGACCTGGTCGCGAATGTATTCCTGAATCGTCGCCGTCTTGTCCAACGCCGTACACCACTGCGTCTCAGTCAGTTCATCCGTTTCAAGCATCCGGCACAGGGTTCGATAGGCGTGTTTTTGTTTTTCGAGCGGGTACGCGGCCCAAAGTTCCGCATAACGAGCATGAATATCATCCCATGTTCGAAGTATCCCTTCGCCGATGTCCTTTCGCAGTTGTTCGACATCTTCGGCCCGAACAAGCTGGCCGCCCAGATTGACCCACTGATGACAGCAACCGTCTTTGAGTGCGTTTGACATATCCGAAAAAGAACCGCCCATTGAGGTCATTGCCTCCATTAGATTTTTGACGGCGTAATAATGCAGCATGTCCCCGTATGCATGATACCCTTCGTAAGGTTTTAATATGACGGCCTTACGCCTGGACTTTTCCATCTTTTCACCAAGGACTTCTACTCCTTTGAGACTGTCCGGATTTGATAAAAGCTCCCGACCAACAACCGCAAGTTGGTCCTCATTCGTATCTTCGCCGCCTGTCTTTTGCAAAGCGGCTTTGGCTGTCCAGATCTCCAGTAATCGCCGCCCCTGTAATATCTCTTCAGCGGTATCCGGGGCAAGCGAATCAAACTCGATCTTTTGGATTTTTCTTTTGCGTTTGTCCCGACTTTGAAATTTCCATGTATTGCGCGCCAGCGCGTACATATTGTACAGCCACCAGAATCCGGGCAGCACTTCCAGTTCGTCCTTTAAGACATTATTGTTCAGCAAAGCAAAGGGCAAGCGGATATCAAGCTCCGCAGGATAATCGGCCTTGGCCAACAACACAAATGAAGCAAAGCGACAGGAATGCTTAACACTGGTGCACAGCCCCGGCCAGAATCCTCTTCCCGCCTGAATCTCATTGTCGTTGGCCCGGCTGTTGTGATTGGATCCGACGGTTACACCCGCAGCCATATTGCTTTGCCCCATCACCACCGAAGCGATCAGGAACGAATTGTTATGGTGCTGTTCGTGAGCCGGAAAGATCAGGTTGTTCAGCACTTCACAGCAGGAAATCGTTGAATTATCACCAAGAAAAGAGTTGATCAGACGGGCGCCGTATTTGAGATTGGAATTATTGGCCAGAATGAATCGAACAGCCTTGCATCCGTAAAAAAGACGGCAGCCGTAACCAATGATCCCATTGACAAGTTCGACGCCTTCGCCAATCTGTGTTGGTTCTTCGCTGTCAGAGTTGATCGTCAGATTTTTTAGCTTGTTGGCGCCTTTAATATAGGCACAGGATCCGACTTTCACATCTTTAATAATGCGACAGCTTTTAATGACACATTGATCCCCGATCGTGCCGTAAAAACCGTGTCGGCTGTCACCATTGCTTTGAGTGATCTCTTTGAGCTGCTGCTGCAGCGCTTCATCGTCTCGATATTTAGCCCATAAATAGGCATCAGCAGGAATGATCCCGTCAAATGGAAGAACCTGCCGGCTGCCCGTCTCATTCATAATATCCAGCCAGACACGGATCTTTTCATCTTCACCGTCTTTGAGAATCCCATTGCCGAATTTTGCATAGTGGGTCGTATGCATTTCATCGATATCCGTCAGAATGCAGCGATCCCCTACAATATAATGGGCCAGATAGCGAACATGATGGATCACCGCATCATGGCCGATATCACAGGAAATGATGCGGCTGCTGGTGATACCAACCGGCAATTTCAAATCATGGTATTCCAGAGCTGTATTCTGGACTCGCCCGATGCGTACAATACCAAAAAACTCCGAGTCCTTGATCTGCCCAGGATCGAAAGGGTCCGCGACAAGCAGATTTTTCCAGTTGTCCGAGGAGTTCCCGTTTTTGACCAGCGCTTCAACCTCGTGAGCGGTTAACTGCCGCCATGTATCATCTGGCTTGTCCGATTGTTCATTTCGCAGATACTGCTCGTCGCGGTCTTTGGGAAGGTATTCGTGCGGAATGAAGTTGTATCCAATGGTGTCACCCGGCAAGACAGTAATATTGTCCATAGTAGTTCTCCAAGAAAATGGCCCTCAAGGCATTTTATCGCTTCATCACCCGCAATCTTACCAAATCTACATTGAACTATCACTCTTTTTTTTTCGCCAACCGTTTTTGGGGCCCTTACTTCGTCAGTTCATAAGTATCTTTGGCGATGGCAACCTCCTCATCGGTCGCAATGACGAAGACTTTGATGCGGCTGCTGTGCGTGCTGATTTGGCTTTCACTACCGAATGCGGCGGCATTTTTATCCGGATCGATCTCAATGCCGATCTGTACCTGTTCGGCACATATCTGCGCCCGCAAGTCGGGATTATTTTCACCGATACCGCCCGTGAAAACAATTGCATCAACCGTACCCAAGACAGCGGTGTATGCGCCAATGTATTTCTTGATGCGGTAAGCGAAAATATCAATCGCAAGTTGTGCGCGTGCGTCCCCCGCCGCAGCAATCTCCCTGAGATTTCGCATATCATTGGACTGGCCGGATATGCCGAGAAGGCCGCTTTTCTTATTACAGAGTGTGTTGAGTTCTTCAACGCTATAGCCCTTGTCGGCCAGGTAGAACAAAATCGCCGGATCCATATCACCGCTGCGCGTACCCATGACAACGCCCTCAAGCGGGGTCATGCCCATCGAGGTATCCACGGACTTGCCGCCCTTAACAGCAGTAATCGAGCAACCATTGCCGAGATGGCATGTGATGATGTTAGCGCTGTCTTTGTCTTTATCCATCAGGTCGGCGGCGCGGCCCGCGACATAGCGGTGACTGATGCCGTGGAAGCCGTAGCGGCGGACACGATACTTTTCGTACAACTCATACGGCAGTGCATACAGATACGCCACCTCTGGAATCGTTGTATGAAATGCCGTGTCAAAACAGGC
>CALKKA010000174.1 GCA_937995495.1 uncultured Phycisphaerae bacterium | reverse complement strand
TCAGCAAGTTGGGCAATCTCCCCGCGATAACAAGTGTGAACCAGAATACCAGCGAGGTGAGTATCTGGCTTCCTGAGGCCAACGCACTCTCAGCAAAGTTCAAGATCAGCAGTTGAAAGATCATTGTCAGAGTAAAGGCTCTATAAGGGCTGGATTTCAATGACATGACCTGCCAGGTCGGAATACTGACAAAAATAAGCCATCCCCCCAGACCAACCACACCCAGACTGATCGCCAATGATAAGTAACCGTTGTGCAGAGAAGACTTTGCGCTGCCGGCCCACAGGGCCTGACCTTCCTTGTAAAAACGGGGATCTTCCCAAACCTTGCCGGCCACTCCAAATCCATACCCCTGAACGGGTTTTTCTTTGATCAGCAGAACACACCCTTTCCAAAAATCCGTTCGGCCGGTCAGTGCCGTGATGTTCGAGTCTCCTCTCTGCAGACTCGTCGGTTTTGTCAGGATTAAAAAAGATACACTGAATGTTAATGTTAAACCAAAGGCCAGGCCAATGGCAATGCGCTTGAGTGTTATGCTTTTAACCGAAAGGGACAGCCATACAATGCCTCCTATAACGGCTGCCAGCAGCGATGAACGCGAACCCGATAAAACATGCAGCCCGGCCGTGATACATAACAAGACGACCGATGCAAACTTGGCGCCGGCGCCGGTTCGAGATGTGGTATATTTCCAGGCCAAGATCGGATACGCCAACATGCATAAAGCCCCAAACGTGTTCGGATGATCGGCTAAGCCTTGAAAGCGATCAGGCCGCTTCCAGTCCCATACGCGTTCCGGCATCAAAACCAATGCAATGGCACTGAGTATCATTCCAATAACGGTCACCCCGTAGTAAATATTCAGGGTGGTGTCAAGTTTTTGGCGACTGTTAAGCCAGAAATGAAACCCGAGCAGAAACATAAAAAATATCAGGAACTCGAATGAACGGATCAATGTAAATTTACGATCCAGTGAATATCCCGTTGATAAGATCGCATAGACTATAAAGAGAGCAAAAAACATCAGGTATCTTGGAAAACACTTCGCCTGTTCTGTGAACCAGGACCGTAAAAACTGAAGCAGTCCGCAGCACCCTACCAAAAGAACCAGTAAAATCCTGATATAGCTGGCAGTTCCTGTGGCGCTCTCCTCTTCAACGGACATGGCAACGTTAGAGCTTAAAAGCCAACCCATCCACGGCGATATAAGGATCAGAATGATGCTTAGCTCATAACGCCGCCAGCAACAGAGAAGGATAGCTATTCCTCCCAGTGCAGCAATTGCTGCCATCAGCATCAGAGATAAATTATCATAATCACCCAACAGAACAATTCCTCATTTTGAATCAGACTTTTGTGACTTCTGAAGAAGCCGACGCCATTTCTGCTTAATCATGCCTTCAATACCTACCTTACGAGCGGTCCACCTCATCCCGATAGAAAATCCACGAACAGCGGTCTGGATTGAATTGACAAGAACCGGACGGACTCGTGGGGCAAACATATACACCGTTGATTCGTACCAATATTTCGTGCCGAAACGCCGTTTGTATGCAGCATCCCCATAGCCAAAATCTATACAATCAACCGATGAATCCCTGCAAAGTTGTTCAAGTATCTTTAGAAACAGCGCTGTCCCAAGACGCCATTTCTTCATTTCCGGGTCAAACCCCATCGTCTGCAGAAAGTATGTGCCCCGGTACTGAAAACCAAGCTGAAACGCACAGGTCTTTTCGCCCAGCCGCAGCAGATGTAAACGAAGCCAGCCATTGCGGGATGCGGCGATCAGTTTTTGGCGGGTCGCCACATCATCCGTCAATCCCCACCCTAAAGCATGCTGATAGGTTCGTGATGAGACGGATGCAGCTTCGGAGAGAATTTTCGAAAGAGAATCTTCACTTGTACATCCGATTAATTGAGTTTGAAATTTTTTTTCAACCTGCCTGGAATACCTTTTAAGTGTCTGCCGGGTCTTGGAGGAACGCTGTGCGTAAAATGACTCCATTGAGTCGGGGATTTTCATTTGCCAGTGCATATCAATCTTTGGAAAACGGCTTCGGCAAAGTATCGATGGGCGTTTTCTTATCCCTGAATATAATCGACCGCACCGAGGTAACTGTTCAAATCTTACAACATCCGCTAATCCTTTAGATATTGATGTGTACAAGTAATCCAATAGATGATTGTACGTTTGTTCACTGAAATCTCCCAGATATCCTCCATAAGTAATCTTCACACCGCATAATGTGGTCCTGAAAACCTTGAGGTATCCTAATTGACAGTCAATCCTGACCGGTCCGCGTGTCCCAATTAACATCGCACAGGGTATGCCGCCATTGTACAGAAGCAATATATACGGTTCATATTTTTGATCAGATTCAACAAGGGAAATATATCTGTCAAAATCGGTTTCAATGTTTCCTCCTGATTCGGACTGTAACGCCTCCCAAATCGGTCGAATCGCCTGGATCTGCTCCAATGTCCTGAGAACATGGATTTCTCCCTGCTGCTGATTAACCGGTGATTTATCCGCCTTAGGAAATGCAGACGCGGTCGATCCGGCTGTCATTATAGTGTCATGAGACTCTGAAGATTCTTTCATGCGATATTACTTTCGATATGCTCAGGCGGGGCCTTTTGAAAAAATGATTTTAGTTTTTTTAATGCCTTCCGGACAGATCGTCTTTCATCCTGGTCCCATAGTGTACTGCGAATGAGAAATAACAGGATAGCACCGGCAAACACTAAGTTCAGAACGCTGTACAAATACAGAGTCGATTTAAGTAAAATCAAATTGATCAATAGAACTCCCAAAAACAAACCGCCCCCGATTCTTAAACGGCGCCATTCTATTGGAACCGAGTATTCTTTTATTCCAATACAAAATATAGAACCACCTAAAACAAGAAACGTGACATTCGTCGCCAATAACGCCCCATACCAGGAGATATAATATATAAGGATGAAATTCGCTATCAACGATAATACGGCGCAAACGATAACAATCATGCCGATAATATAGCTTTTCTGCGCGGCCTTCAAAAGGGTTTCTCCATAGTAGAATAAACTCGCCATAGCCATGGCCGGCACGATCAATAATGTGACGATAAAGGCCTCAGAATACTCCGGCGGTGCAATGAGCGGAATCAGCAGCCGTGCTGCAAACAGAACGCAATAAGATCCAATGGCGATTGAACACATCAGATAGGTCAATAAACGGCTCATTTTCCTTTTTATATCCGGCAGATCGAGTTGTGAAAAGACATAGGGCTGAAAAGAAAGTTGAAAAGGTATAACCAATACCATCATAAGCACGGATGCCAGCTTGTGGCCAAGAGAAAATACGGCGACCGATTCAAGTCCTGAAAGGAGGCTGAGGAAATATATGCTCGCACCTGTGATTGCAAATTGTCCAAAACCTGACAGGGCGAGCGGCATGCCAAAATGAAACAGCTTGGGGACGAGCTTTAATGAGACCTTAAAGCCGGTTTTGGAATAGATCTGCCACGATAAAATACCGGAGACACATGCATATGCTATGACCTTGGCCAACAGAGCTCCATTGATTCCCATCTTTAATACACACAGGAATATGAAACTGAAGACCGTCAGTATCAGAGCGGTAACCACTCCCACGATCATATACTTGACTGGCTGGCCCTGTGAGCGATAATAGGACGTCAGCAAATCGCACATGGATTGAAAAAAGGCTGATACCAATGTATATCCGATCAGCCAATAAACCTCTTGGCGATGCAGGATGGCCTGAAAAAAAGGAAGCAGTAATGTCAGGCAAATGCAGGCGACAATAATCGAAGCAATAAGACTAATCACAAAGGTCGTTCCCATCAGAGAACTCAGTTGACTGTTCTTCTCATAGTGCTTGGCAAAACGGACGACACTGTGCTCAGTTCCACAGTTCATGGCCACCAGCATGAACTGGATCGTCAATAGCAAAGTCATCAGCAGGCCATAGTCCTCGATGGCCAGATAGTGGGCGTAGATCGGAATCAGCAAAAACGAAGCCGCCCGCAGGCAGATATTGCCCACTGCATAGAGGAATGTTGCTTTGCCCAGGAATCCCAGTGTCATCAGTCTTAAGCCCTATTAATCAAATCTATATGACAGCGACCTCGCCGCCTCCATCAGAGAGAGACTTGGAGGCTGCTTCAAGAATCTGTATCACTTTAGTGCCCTCAATCCCGCATGATTCGGATTTGGAACCGGTCTTGATACAGTCGATAAAATGTTGACATTCAACCTTAAGCGGTTCAACCTGCTTGATATGAGGCACATGCATATCGCCATAATGGTAGGAGTAATGGAATTCGGCAAATGTCTCATAGTGAGGCGGCTTTTGAACCCGC
>CALKKA010000173.1 GCA_937995495.1 uncultured Phycisphaerae bacterium | reverse complement strand
TGCCGCAAAGAACTCTTCCGGGTTTTTGTCATGCTCCCATCGTGCGGCCCACAGGATCCGTATGGGGCCGGGCAGTCGCGTCTTGGCATGTTCGACCGGATGGATTCCCGGCGGATGGATGGATGCCTTTTTTTGTATGTGTTCAACGACTTCGAGGGGTTGAAAGTCCGGCATGCGTTTGAGGAATGCACCAATGGCTTCGAGGAATTCATCCCGATGAAACGCAGAGTTAAACCACACCGCATCCGCCGCGGCGGCCGTGGTGATATTGGTCATGCCGTATTGATAATCCCGTTGGGATTCAACCTGCACCGGATAGGTCAGCTGGTTTTCGTGGAAGTAAACGATCTTCGGAAGGTGTCGAATGGATTCATCGGCCAGTCCCAAAAACTCAGCCAGGTTCAGCATGTCCGAACAAAACAGGACATCCCATTTCTCGCCGGCTTGCACAAGCTTGTTGACCTGTTGGGCAAAGGTCATCGCCGCGTGCCGCATCCGCCACTTCCACTTGCTTGGCGGCAAACTCAGCAGTGTAAAGTCATGTTCGCTGTGTGCCTGCCAGCCGTCCAAAAACGCCTTATGCGACCCGCCGTAATATGCTTCGAGAGTTAGTATTCTCATAGAACGGCAGAATAGAGGAAAATCCGAGAATATCAATTGTTCTTTTCATTTATAATTTTACTGATTTTACTCAATAACGTATTACTCTGATCCATATCGTCCGTCAGAAAAAGCTCTTCTTTTTCCTGTGAAACCTCAAGAGGTGTTTCTGCTTTCAGTGTATCCGGGATCTTCGGGAACCACCGGAGTTTGTCTGCTTCTTTGCCTAAATCCGTTGTGCCGCAGCGCAGTACCAGCGACTTGTAGAACACGTCCGCATGCTTTGGGGCAAGGATTTTTGTCCAGCTTCCTGCCAGGCACAACCGGCGGGCCAGTTCAGGGCTTTCATTCTGCATTAAGGCGGCCGCCTCCCAGGCAAGGTCAGAGGCAATATAGCGATAATGAAAACGCTTAAACGGTGACGCCATGTGCTGTTGGGACCGGTTAATTTCATCCTGAGTCGGGATATTAAACTGGTTAGTCTCTAACGCATCCACACGAACATCCAATGCATTACGAATTCTGAGATTGCCTTTATAATAGAAAAACGCATCGGGTGCCAACTCCGTGCCCATTAGCTCCATCCCTCGATGACGCGCCAGCCAAGCGGCTGTCCAGAGTGCATCGGCTCGTTGATCATCTGGCAGTTGGGGGTTATTACCTTTCTCCAGAGCGGCGACAAAGGTATCAAAATCGTTGAGGCATTCTTCGGGATAGTAATACCGGGCGTTATCGTACTGCTGCAGACGGGTCAGGCGACGCGCCAGCAGATAGCGGATTCGGGTTGCCTTGCCGGCAGAGAGATCTCCAAATGTTTCAGATGAATCACCCACCACAGGAGGCTCAGGAGGCCAGTTGATATCTACATAATGCTGCAGTTCTGGGGGTGTCAAAACACGCTCGGCGATATAAGCCGCATCGATCCAGTTTCCCCCATGCATAAGAGTGTCTAAGGCCTGGAGATACATGGCTTGGGAAACATAGAGCGACCCCAGTTCTGAATAGATCTTGTACGGGGTATCGGTGTAATCATGCTCATCGAAACACATCAGTTCTCCAGGACCGGTCTGCCTGGCAATAAATGCCAGATCTTCTGCACTCTTTTTGATTTTACCCTCCATTAGATACAGCTTTGCACGCACACGGCGACTGATGAGCGAATCCCGGTTTGCAACATTGAGCCAGAGGCGAGCCTTTTGGAAATTGCCTGCTTGATAGGCGATCATCGCCATTTGGTCTGTTTTTTCGACCGAGTCAAGATGGGCCAACTCGATTGCTTCTAACAAAGTCTTCTGGGGGGTTATGGCATGGCCCGCATCCTGTTCTTGACTCCGACTCCAATAGGGTCGGCAGTAGGAAACTGCATACGAAGCCAAAACCTGTCGGGACAACGGGTGCTTAATTAATTCGCTTATCTCCTCCGTTCCGCAGTTCTTAAAAACCTCACTGGAAACAAACAGCAAAGAGGCTCTGGCTGAATGGTCACCCGTTTGCTTCTGCTGAAGATAGAGTTCGATGGCCTGTGTGTATTGTTCTTTTGCTAAATAGACAGCCGCTTCTTGCCCATAGCTGCTTGCGGCCAGGCCCAGACTGTCGGGGAATCCTCTTCGAGCCAGTTGGCGAACTCTCTGGAAGCATAACGATGCGATATGTGGACGATGCTTTTTAGCAGATAATCCCAGCATGTAAAGGGACCAGGTCGTCCGGTAACGTCGCTGTCCAGGGGGCAGTTGGAGGATTTTCAGCCAGGCGTCAATGGCCTTGGCAAGATTGCCGGTTTGATAGTGGCTGACTCCTTGAAGATATAGGGAAAATTCAGCCGGAACTTCATTGGGAATCTGTTGGGTCGAAAATGTGACTTTGGGGCCGGCTTTCTTTCCCGTATCTTCGACAGGGTCAAAATCCTGTCTTTGACAGTTCCATTTGTATTGATTAATGGCTTCGCGGATTGATTTATATTTGGAGGTGGTGGTTTTTATGCTATCGGATGTATGCCCCTGGGCTTCAAGGGCCTCGGACAGTTCCTGGAGATCCATGGAAATTGTCTCCACATCATAGACAGCTTGAAACTCGGCAGGTTTTTCAAGCTGGATCCGATCGATTTCTTCATAAAACTTAAATCTGGGGGAGTCGGTTAGCATGTCGTCTCCGCCCATCAGATAACTGTTGGGAAACATTGGGCCGCAGGCAAAGGCCGATAGTGAAAATACAGCAAAGGCCAGAATGGCAAGCAGGTTATTCTTGGATTTGCACATTGGCTTTTATCTCCGTACCTTTGTCAAAGCGGCACCATCCGATTTTAATTTTCTTTTGGGCTTGAAGCCGCCTCAAAGACGCCCCATCTTTCGGGATAAACAGAATCTGATCAGCGGCTGTTCGGGCAGCCACATACCCCATCAGGCCGTCGGCGGCAAGGCAGTCGGCTTGAGCCTGGAGTGTAACAGTAAAATGGCCTGAAGCATCCACATCCCCGGCATTGACCAGGTAAACTTCAACGAGGCCAGGCTGCGGCCAGTCAAGAAGAACGTCAATTCGTTCGGTGAGCGGTTGATTCTGAACAAGTCGCTGCAGGGTATGCCACTGCCAGTTAAGTTGATCGCCCGTGACCGGCAGACGAAACCAAATAACGCCTGAAAGATTCTTCGGATGTTTGGCTTGAATTGCTTTAATCAGGTTGGCTATTTCGTATGGGTCCGATAGAACTGTTTTGATCTGAGAATCGTGTTCCCACGGCGGCTCGACCCCCTCGGCCGCCAGTCCGATGAACTGGCCCTGCTGATCGTAAGCAAAAAGGTATCCATAGGTCGGCAAGGCCACTCGGAATGGAACATCGAATCGCTCTGCCTGCTGGACCCACTTGATAGCCCGGGTGGGATTACAAAGCTGAACTTTTTCTTCAATTGAATTGGGTTTTTCCAGAGAGTGTACCTGCAGGACATAGCCATCACAATCACGAGCCAGTTTTTTAAACTGCCGACGATTCATCCAACTGGGCAGTGCAGTAATGGTTATCGGATGGCTGTGAAAGGACTTCTTAAGAGCTTGTATCCATTTACGATACCCCGCCAACTTAGACTCGGCGCAATCATAATCGATTTGTATTTCAGACGGTTTGAAGCCGGCACCTCGAGCTTTTTCGAGGACCTTTTCGATGATTCGATGGATAGATTGTGACGCAGGTGCATCTTTGTCGAAGGAGCCGGAATAGGGATTGATGCGAATCGCAATTCCGACCGGTTTGGTTAAAGAGGACAGAAACGCATAGTCTACTGAAATGATCTGCTGTTTTTGACGATCCGGTCTGACATCAATCTCAGCGGCTAATACTGTCAACCCCTTCAAATCAGATTGGGCCCGTTGGATTGAGTCTCGCAGGTCTTCATTCCAGACTCGCTGCCAGACATAACATTCGTGCGGTAAAGTAGCGGCTTCGTGGTGATTTGAATCACGAGGAAATGTAAAAAAAAAGATCCCCGCAATCAGCGAAAAAAGGAGTAAGATGACTATCGGCTTCATTATTCTGCCCATGTCATCGAGTGTAATCCATTACACACAGATTTCAATCGTTCTTTTGAAGATGATGGACGGTGATCTGGTTGCGGCTGCCCAGTCGCATCGGGGGACCCCATGTGCCGGAACCCGTGGAAATATATAGGACCATGTCATCAATGTGATGAAGGCCCCGAAGATATTGAAATCGAGCTCTCACGACCCAATGAAAGGGCCAGATCTGTCCGTTGTGTGTGTGGCCCGACAGCATCAGGTTTACCCCCGCTTCGGCCGCAGCGTTGTAACCTTCGGGCTGATGGTACATTAGAATCGTAAACAGATCCGGATCGAAGTCAAGTGTCGGCAGAATACGTGCGACCTGGTTCCGATCTTCGCTGTCATCAATCCCGATGAGTTGGATACCGTTATGTGTGACCACTTTATTTCGAAGCGGAATAATCGAGGTGGATTCCAATAAAGTCATGACAGTGTTGAGTCCGGCATACCGTTCATGATTGCCGCTGATCCAATAGGCGGGGTGCTGTAATTCGTTGAGAGGTTCAAGGGATTTAGGCGATAAATCACCCGCCGGGTCGAGCAGGTCGCCGGTAATCAAAACCACATCGGGTTTCAATTCATGGGTCTTTCGGATGAGTCGCCGCAGATGGCGACGGCTGACAGAGCCGCGATGGATATCGCTAAGCTGGACAATTTTCATATCAACGGGTGCAGACACGTGAACGGATTTTATTTCCAGGCGCATGGCATTGATGAATGAGTACAGTGATAGGCTCACGACCGTCACAATGACGGCCCAGCGCGAAACAGAAATTGGAAATCGAAAGATCAGATACAGCAGATCGTGACTGAGCAGAGTGACCAGGAACAACCAGCCAACACCCAGTCCGATGGCTGAAATCCGCAACAGAAAAACAAAGATTCCGCATGGAATACGACGTTCCAGAATTGAAAAAATAATGTAGCCGAAGGCCAGAACAATCAGCAACAGCCAGAAGTAGAGGTTTTGTTTGAGCTTAAAAAACGAAAACAGCCGTGCCAGGATATAATAATATCCACCCAGGCAAATGCCTGCAAAGATGCTGATAAAAATTGTAAAGCTTAGCCATCGCATCAATCGTCAACTCATTCGGTTACACAAGGTCGCAGGCATCGGCAGGCATCCAGTGGGCATCTTCTCCGTCCCATTTGACATTGCAGCCGATGGGATTGGTGACCGGTGTGGTGATGGGCTCACCTGCCAGCAGTTCGGTCAGGGCCCTGTCCAGATCATAGACCGTCGCCTGTGTGGCATCGCGCGGGGTATCTACGCCGCGGCCGGTATAGACCAGTGTGCGGTCCTGGTCGAACACATAAAAGTGCGGCGTTCGCAACGCTCCATAGCTCCGTGCTACATTCTGTGTCGCATCGTGCAGATAGGTCCACGGGAACTTGTACTGATCCATTCGCTCGACCATGTGATGGTATGAATCCTCTTCGTAGGTATTGGGACTGTTGGAATTAATGCCGACAAATGTCACGCCTTGCCGAATGAATTTCTCTGCGGTCGCGCGGGTCGATTCGTCTGAGCCGATCAC
>CALKKA010000172.1 GCA_937995495.1 uncultured Phycisphaerae bacterium | reverse complement strand
TTTCGCAAAAAAGAGCTTCTGCGACATCAAGAATGCGGTTCCTGACATCCTCTTTCTGTGTTTCTTGATCAAGAATTAATTTTTCCTGCTCCATAAGTACGCCCTATTTTAAATTAAAACATTTGTTTAAAACAAAAGTATAAAACAAATGTTTTATTTTGTCAAGCGTCTTATTTTAAAAGAATCTCGCTTTGTATACCGACCTTACTAAGTCCGATAGCAATGAAATCATCACACTCGACAATAAATGAGCTTTTTTCTTGAAAAGCGTTAAGATTTGACTATATTGCGTGGTTTCGTAACTCGTTCAGGGAACAAGGATTTGGCTAAAGAACAGGTGGATAAATGCATTTAATGAAGTGGATTCGCAAGAACACGCAAAAAATCATGGTTTTTGTCATTATTTTCTGCATGGTCTCGTTCGTGATTGGTTCCGTAGGGCTTAAGTTGGTCGTCGGTCTGTTTGGCGGAAATAACCAAACGATTGCCACCTTTAATGACGGACAAAAAATCAAAACGCCTGATTTTATTCAGGCCCAGAGCGAACTGAGTGTCCTGCGGATGCTGATGGCCGACCGGCTCCTGATGGCGCAATCCTCCAGCGGAATAGCAGGACCTTTGCTGGTACATCTTTTGTTCCCGGAGTCGCAGCTTTCCGGCCAGATCGCTTCACAAATGAAGCAAGCCGTTCAACAGGGGCAGCTTCCGATCTCACAAGATGACCTGGACGACTTTTTCCAACAGCAGCAGGAACGGCCGGAGATACTGTGGCTGTTATTAAAGAATGAGGCCTACCTGGCAGGATGTGTTTTACCGAACGGCTCTGCCGCAGAAACGCTTCGTTATGTGGTCCCTCAGTTAACGGGCAATCAACTTGACGCAGCACAACTGGTTAACCAGATCATCAGCGCGAGCAATATCACCGAGGACCAGATCCTTCGCATCCTTTCGGACCTGATGGGCGTTATGGCGTACGGCCAAAAAGTGATGGACAGCCAAGATGTTACGATCAATCAGATCAGAGCTTCACTCGGTCGCAGCAAAGAACGCATTGATGCTGAATTTGTCAAAATCGAAGCCGCCCCGCTGATCAATGAGGGCGCTGAGATCACAGAAGCCCAGATACAAGAACAGTTCAATGCATACAAAGCAAGCGTCTCCGGCAACCCAACAGAGGATAATCCATTCGGTTTCGGCTACCAACTTGGCAAACGGGTACAATTGGAATACATGCTCGTCTTGATGGACGATGTTAACATGCAGGTCGAAAAACCTGCCCCTGAAGTCCTTGAGGAGTACTACAGCAGCAACATCGATAAATTCCAGGTGATGGAACCGATCGACCCCGACAACCCTGAATCAGAAAAGATCCCAAAGACTCGATCTTTTGTCGAAGCAGAGGCAGAAATACGCCGGACGATCGAAGCCGAGAGAGCGTCCACAAAAGCCAATATTCTTTTCAATGAGATCAAAGATAAGACAGAAAGCGGATTTGAAACGCTGAACTTTGATGAGGCCTCTGTGGACGAATTGCAAAAAGCAGCCGGAAATTTTGAGGCCGTCGGCGAAGAACTGTCCAAGAAATATAACATCCCGATCATTTCAGCTAAAACCGGCTGGCTTGATGCCGCTGGATTTGGACAGGATAAGATCCTCGCTAACCTGGGTGTTCGTCGGGGACAAAACTTCCTTCAATTGAGAGACCTGGCTTTTGTTGCGGCTGAGGACACACCGCAACGACAGCGAATCGGGATCCCTTCGGTACGCGTGTGGGAGAATCTCGGTCCTTTGAGCGGCGGCTATTACTCCGAAGAGGACAGCAAGTTCTACCGTCTGATGGCACTGGTTCGTGTTGTCGGGATTAAAGAGGCCGCTGTGCCGGTTGATGTTAATACCACCTTTGACACTCGGGGTATTGTACTCGGCGAGCCAACGGCCGAAGAGGATACGACATTCTCACTGGCTGAACAGGTCAAAGAAGACATTCGACTGCTGGCGGCGATGGATGCTGCCAAGGCCCGAGCCAACGAATTGACCCGTCGGATGGATGGCCAGGACTGGGACGAAGCCATTGCTGACTACAACAGCGAATACACTGCGGACAATCAGCAAATCAAATTAGATGGCGTCCAGCAGCAACTTCGTATCTCGCAAGCTGAAGTTGCAATGGCAAAACAAATCATGCTGCAAAGCCCCGCCTCAGCTCAATACCTCCTGCAGCGGATCATCAGCAGCATGCTGACTGACCGGCTCTACGCCCTGCTGCCTGAGGACGCTGAAACGACAGGACCCATCAAAACGGTTCTCGCATTCGAGCCGCAGACGGCTTGCTATGTGGTTAAAGAAGTCGTTCGTCAGCCCGCCACAACCACCGACTACCTGGACAACAAAGCTCAGACAGCGCTACAGTTGAGCGTCACCCAGTCCGCCGGACTTGCACTGGTGCACTTTGGCCCGGAAAACATCCTGGAACGCATGGCCTATGAGCCCAAACGGCAAGAGGAAGCAGACGAGCAGCCGATAGAAGAGGCCGCTGAGACTGAAGTGGAAACCGAAGAAGGCTAAATGGCAGACCAACCGACAAACAATCGCTTGCCTTTGGAACAAGGGCTGTGGCTCATCACCGTCGCTCTGGCGGCGTGGATGATTCCCGGTGCGGGTCATTTTCTGATCCGTGAACGAAAACGCGGGGTCATCCTGTTCGCCGTTATCACAACATTATTTGTCATTGGATTGTATGTCGGCTCGATCGGCGTGGTGGACTGGGTCGGCGGGCGAATCTGGTTTTATGCTCAGGTGCTCTATTCACCTGCGGTTGGTCTTATCGGCAATGTCACCAAGCACGGCGGCTACCCCGTCTACGGACGCCCTGCCGACATTGGACAGATCTATACCGGTATTGCGGGACTGCTGAACCTGCTATGCGTGCTCAGCGCGGTGTATATGGCCTACTGTGGCCGCGGCGAGATGATCGGGCATGAAGAGGAGGAAGACAATGGCTGATTGCGGCTTCATTCTCGCAGCATTTACCGCTCCGGTCGAAATTGGAACGACACCATCATCGATGCTATGGATGTTCCCCCTGCTGGCAGCGATCGCACTGGTTTACAAAGCCACCAAGATGCGGGTTCTGTTTACTAAGAAATACCTGCAGCAATCGGCGTTGCTGTTCTTATCCGTCAGCGGCTTCATGTTCATGGCGATCGCTGTGTTAAATCTGCTGAGTTGGCTGATTACGAGCTGAGCGAAGTTCTTCTACACACAGACACCGCTGTCTTCGCTATTAAGCGACGCGGGACAAACACAACACCCCCTATTGATTGCTTTCATCTTCCTGTGTCGCTGGGATGACTCCGATTTCTACCAATGCCTCATGTGCGGCACGCTGCTCGGCGTCTTTCTTGGTAACCCCCCAGGCCCCCGGATAGCGATGATGCCGAATCACAACCGCAACCTGAAAGCACTTATTATGATCGGGTCCCTTTTCGTCCAGTAGTTCATAAAACGGGGTCGAACTGTGCTGACGCTGACAATACTGCTGCAAAAGTGACTTGAAATTCTCCTGATGCTGCTCGGCGTCGGCTTCAGCGATTAATGGGTCAAAAACATTAAGTATAAACTTTTCAGCCGCCGCCATTCCACTATCTAAATAAATTGCGGCGATAACCGACTCCAAGCTGGCTGCGGCAACCGAACCACACATCGCCGGGCTGCACTCCATGCCCTTGCCCACCCGCATATAATTCGGTAATTGGAGCTGATTGGCAATCTCGGCACATGTCTTGCGAGACACCAGACGACTTTTGATTTTCGTCAGGTCTCCCTCGAGGTAGTCAGGGAATCGTTTGAACAGCGTATCACAAATAACCAGGGAGAGCACCGAATCGCCGAGAAACTCCATCCGTTCATTGCTTCGCAAGCGATTGCCTGCTGCGGACGAATGCATAAACGCTTCATCGAGAATTTGAGGATCGTTGAATTGATGGTCCAGCACCTGCTGGATCTGCTGCACAGTATCTGTGTTCATAATGACTCCTACCTGTCCGCCATGCAAGCAGATAACGAAAACCGCTCAGTGAACGGGGTTCGCAATACACTTGCTGTTTCTTTTGATTCTTTATAACAAAAAAAGGGCAGACTGTCAATAGACGCCCTGCCCTTTAAGGTTCAATTGGTGACTCTATTTCTAGTTAACCAACTGCAATGACGCCAAAGCAATGAACTGGTCGTCCATAAATTCGAAAACACTCTCCAAGCCAGTCACATTAAAGATCGAGCGTGTCTTTGGCTTGACGGAAGAAAAGACAAGTGTTTTGCCGTTGTCGTGCAGGACTTTGCGGAGTTTCAGCAATTTGGCGATACTGGAGGATGTAATAATGTCCGTATCGATAAAATCAACTACGACATTCTGTGTCGTGTCCTCTGCGACTAAATCAATGACTGTCTGCAGTTCATCTCCCATATCCGGTTCTGTCGCCAGATTAATGAGAATCACATCTTCCGACCAATTTTGAATACCCATAACTGTCTCCTGTTTTAAAAGTCCGTTTCTGATTGAGATATCGGCACAGAAAGAGGGGTAATTAATGAAAAATTAGACTGATTTCTGTTTTTTCTGAGTCATATTCGAGCATTTGGACACCTTATGAGAGCGTAAGTCAAAAGCAGGATATCATTCATAGTCAATCCATTTATCTGGTTTTATCGGTCTTTTCATTTCAAGAAACAGCTTTAGCCTTGTATTTTGCTCCATTTTCTGCTAATATGACTTTAAGGTTAATAGCTATAAGAATCTGTATGGGGGCTTGGAACTAAATCAACGATTTTCTATCCTGCTGCTCCGCGGAGAGATGTGATGAGAATTTTAAATAGAATTATGTTGTCTACAGCAATAACCAAGTCGTGGGCCGTCCTGTTCCTTGTTGCCGGGGTAACCGGCATGGCAGGGACCGTCGACTGGCAAGGCCCGGCGGGATCGAAAATCAAAGAAATCCGCTATTTTCCGAAAAAGACCGAGGAGAAATCTGTATTTGCTGCACCCATGGCAGAAACTACATCAACTGTCGTGTCGAATGTGATTGACTCCCCGCCGATTGATGGCTTTGTGCCTTGGATCGTACTCACTGCAACAAACGAGCGTGAAGATGAAACATTTTGGGAAGCGGTTACTCAATCCTCTTATATTGGGGCTCCGACAAGCGGAATCGACCCAAGCACAGACTATTTCATAGGCCTTTTTGATACCGGTGCCAGTACCCATGTCATCGGCTACGAAAACGCAGTCAATGCCGGACTTTTTAACGGCACCTATTTAACAACAAATGTAACTTCAGTTCAGGGCGTAACAGGATCGGTAGATGCATGGGTCAGTATGCCGTATGCATTATTTATGGACGGGCTGGATGCTCTGGAGAAAAATGGAACCGGAGGGTCAGAATATATTCTGCCAACAACAGATGGAATGAAGGGACAAAGCAACATCTCAACAATTATAGGCGATAATCCCGGCACCTATCCCGACCTGGCCACCGCTATCGGAAGCCCGATGAGTCTGTATTACACAACACACATTGAAGTAGATAAAATGATAACTGTCACTCATGGGGGCATTGATTATACCGCCCCTAAGATTTCTTTCTATAATCAAGGGGTCAATGAACCCAATTACCCAAACTTTGTCCCTTTAGAGTTAAAACCGTTGGGAGCCATAAACGTACAATGGGCTCCCGCACTTGATTCATTAAGTTTTGAATATATTCCAGGAACACCCTCTATTATCGTTGGTAATTCCTCGCAGAGCCTGTTCTTCGTCCATGGTGTCGATATGAGCGAGGGAAATAGGGGCGCTTATGACAAAGATCGTTTTATGCTGGATACAGGAGCACAGGTCACCGTCATAGGACAACGAATTGCTGCCCGTTTAGGATTGCACCCGGAGAATAAAGAGTTTGAAGTAGACATCGAGGGTGTGACGGGTGAAGTGACGAAAGCCCCCGGTTTCTACATTGACTCACTGACGATTCCAGCGGTGGGCGAATGGTTGGAGTTCACGAATGTTCCGGTGATCATTTTGGAAATTTCCAGCCCTGAAGGCGGAAAACTGGACGGCATTATTGGGATGAATCTGTTCACTAAATACAACCTCATTTTCCGGGGCGGCGGAATTTTCTTGGAAGAAGACCCCAGAATGGAATTTGAGAAAATCTCAACCGGTCCGGTCGCCGGTGATATAGGACCTGAAATAAGAGATGGACAAGTTGACCTGGTGGACTATTCGGTATTCAGCCAAACATGGATGGCGACGGATATCGATGGCAACTGGAATGCGGATGCGGATTTTGTCCCTACCGGTACTTCTGAGGGAGTGATTAACATAGAGGATCTTTCGATGTTTGCGGAATACTGGCTTACCGGTGCATCCCTCTAACCGCCACTTGTTTATGCGATCGTGTGCATGATGATCGCTCCGGCGGTATTCTCTGACAAGGCCGCCAGCGGCGGAAGCAGCAGCAGGTTCTCGCCCTTGGAGGCCCAGCCATTTTCCAATACAACCTTCCGTACCGCAGCGATCCATTCATCGTATGATGAAATCGGCTGATGGTGCACGCTGACCACACCGTAATACAGACTCAACTGCCGGGCCGTTACCGCATCCGGACATAATGCCAGTATCGGGTCATCGATGCGAGCCTTACTCAGCAGGCGGCATATGGCTTCATTCTCAGCCCAGAGCACGACCATCGCCGCCTCGACCTCGTCCAGCATATGCGCCACGGCACGGGCTAACGCCTCAGCGTGGGCTATTTCATTCGCCCGGTCCATTCGGGGACGCGGCTCGTTCAACCCTTCAATATAGACCTCTGTTGATTTGCAGATATGGGCCAGTGTTTTGACCGCCGCTACCGGATACTTGCCCACCGCTGTTTCGCCGGACAGCATCACCGCATCCGCGAACTCCAAGACGGCATTCGATACATCCGTCGCTTCGGCGCGCGTGGGTGAAGCGTTTTCGATCATCGACTGCAGTACCTGCGTGGCCACGATCACCGGCTTGGCAAACCGACGGCACAACGCGGTAATCTGTTTCTGCACCAACGGCACCTGCGCCAGATCCATCTCCACGCCCAAATCCCCACGGGCCACCATGATGCCGTCTGCGGCGTGAAGGATCGACTCGATGTTATCGACCGCGAGCGGTTTTTCGATCTTGGCAATAACTTTGATCGGCGAGTCCTTCTTTTGGATATATTCCGTCAATTCTTGGATCTCTTTGCTGCGCTGCACAAAGCTCAGGGAGAGATAATCCAGATTGTTTTCAATCGCCCAGTCCACACACTGCCAGTCTTTCTCCGTGATGGCCGGCACCGACAGGTCCGTATCGGGGAGATTCATTCCCTTGCGGCTGGACAGCGCCCCCCCAACCAGCACCTTGCACTTAAGCTTATCCGATGTTTTATCGACCACCTTCAACGCCAGCTGCCCATCATCGATCAGGATGCGATGACCGACCTGAATATCATTCAGCAAATCGGCAAAAGTCGTAGTAAAGTGTTTGGCATTTCCAACTTTATCTCCCACAGAGATCGTTAGTTCGCTTCCTGCGACAAGAACTGTTTCGGGCTCAATGGCGCTAATACGGATTTTCGGGCCGCATAGATCGCCCATGACCGAAACGGCATAAGGCAACATTGCCCGGGCCGTGTTGATATGCTGCAGAACCGAAAGATGCTCCTCAAAAGTCCCATGCGAAAAGTTCAGACGAAAAGTACAAACGCCCGCCGCCAAAAGTTGTGTTATTGTATCCAGCGAGTTTGAAGCCGGACCCAATGTGGAAACAATACTCGTTTTATTTGTCATTTTCATATCCTCTTTGATTAAGAAAATGGAAACAGGGTCATCCTGCTGTCAAGCAGATTATACCGGATCCGTTTTCCAAAACATATTCTTTACTTATTATTCCACTATTACCCCAATCGCTCAGCATTTAAGCATGGCCTATTTGGGCTGATCTTTTATATTCACTTTGTGCTCTCGTAGATGTAGGCGAACATCTATGATTGTCTTAGAAATAATGAGTAACGGCAGAACAAACGCTGGTGTGCGTAGCAAGACCATTACAACAGCACCCATATAAATCGCAAGATGCATAACTATTACTCGTGAATAAAAACTTTTGTGCAAATCATGAATGTCCGCAAAAATAAATTCTTTCTTGAAAATATAATAAGACACAAAAGATATTCCATGGCTTATAAAAAAAGCGGCCAAAGAATACTTTACGTTTTCTGGCATAGTTGAAAATGCATGTTTAATAACACCAAATAAAAGATTCGCAAAGACGGAAAGGCAACAACCCGGCCAAGAGGGCTGACCGAGAAATCCCTGTTCATTTTTCTGGAATAATATTAGAATAAATAAAGGCGGATTCAACTCCCAAGTGCAACTGAGTCCAATCCTGTTTTGTTATCCGGTTAATTTTTTCCGTTCATAAAATACTTCATGGGGCGTCAAATAGCCAAGCGATTTTCTGGGCCGATTATTCAGCCGACTCATGAT
>CALKKA010000171.1 GCA_937995495.1 uncultured Phycisphaerae bacterium | reverse complement strand
TTCGTACATCTTCTGAAAGTATCGGCAAAAAGGATGGGAAAGTAAAGGTTTTTACCCTGTGCGCCAAATCGCCGGATGGCTAAATTGAGAGTCAAGAATGCAGAATCAAGACGCTACGGAATTCAATCGGTTGACTTTCCCTATTTATCTTCCGAATTCTTCTAATGCAACGCACTTGATGACAGTTTAATATCGTCAACCCAAACGGCTCCTAAGCCTTCAATTACCAGATTCAGCTTGACATTGGCAGGGCTTTGTCCATGCTCAAACCGAAAGGGGGTTTGCACAGTTGTCCACTCAGTTGTTCCCATAATCGGGGCTTCTATGCTCCGGGAAAAAAACTCGCCTTTAGCGGGAATCTCACACCACATCTCAAGATATGCCCTCCCATCAAGTCCCTCACTTCGGAGTTTTGCCGAATATATCAGTATTTGATTTTGAATACTCATCGGGCCGGTCTCAAAAAAATGAATACTCTTCTTGTCTAAAGAGTCGTTAACAATCTTCAAGGAACCAACTCCTTCGGCGAAAAAATTGCGGTCCTCCTCTACACCAGCAGGCGATAATACACCTTCCGTTGAATCCAGTGAATAGGATTTGAGAAGTTCTTGTTTGTATTCGGGTTGGACACGCTTCCCCCTTACGACTGGTATAGCTATAGCTAATAATATAGAACCTAAAGGAATTAGAAGAAATGCGGATATCCACAGGACTGGTATTCCAATCGTGACAATCTTTCCCTGAGTGGTCTTCCAGCCAATGATTCCGAAGATAAAGGCCAGCAAGGCACATAACAAGCCAATAAGAACTAACGGGGTAGCCAGAACTATTTTTATCTTCATGATGGCATTCAAAATAAATGACAGCAGAATGCTAACAACCGGCAGCGCAATAGACAGAATAAACAAAATCAATGCCACTTTGCCATAGCCGGTGCGGGGTTTGGATTCGGGTGCTTTTTCCACAGGTTTCTGCGCAGTCTCCTCCTGCCGAATCGCCTCCAGTAGTTCCCGATGCTCTTCTTCCGTAATTCTGCCCTCTTCGAGGAGTTGCTTTAATTCTTGTTCGCTGGTCGGTTCCATTGGTTTGATCCTTTTATGATAAACTTAATCAAATGTCCAAATACGAATCCAATATCTCAAGGCGTTCACTCCACCTAAAAATGTACATACAACCATGATCATAAATTGGAAATGGTTACGACTGATGACAGCCATAATCAATGCAATCAAAAAACATAAGAAGGCTGTTGTATTCAGAATCGCAAGGACTTTATTTTTCTTGCAACTCATTTTAGATTTTTTAATGGAGTCATTACTCTGACTTTTTGGAAGCATTGCTGACAGCAACTGTTCGTGTTCGGATTGATCAATTTTGCCTTCATTGAGCAACTGCATCAATTCTTGTTTACTTGTGGTTTCCACAAATCTGCTCCTATAGCTTTTCAAGTTTTCGTTTGGCTTCGGCAACGGTGATCTCGCCGGAACGGAGTTTTTCGAGGATGGCTTTTTTCTGATCTTCCGAGCGGATGACCGTCTTGGTATTGCTGATGAGTTTGTCCAACCGGGAGCGGATCGCTGCGTAGCCCAGGTTTGTATTATCCTCCAAGGCCTTGATACTGAATCCGGAAAGCAGATAGTCCAGCAAAAACTGCTGATCACCCGCTGAAAGACGATTGAAGGCCGATTCCTGATACGGCCCTTCGACTTTGACACCGCAAGCGGTACAACTCATCGCTGAAACCTGCATATTCAGCCCACAACACGGACACTGAGTTGACAATGACTTCTTTTTCATGAAATTAAATTATCATATAAAACAGTAATGTCAAATATTATTTTGATATTTATAAAAAAAACCTGATTTTATTTGGATTAGAGGAGAGGGGCGTCTGGTAATAGCTTAGAGGCCTTATTTAAGGTGCGCCTCTTCCCGTCAAATTACAAACCAGATAAATTCTGTGAGTATCTATAAAAAAAACTCAGAAAGTCAAAGTTTTTACCCTATGCATGAAATAGCCGGGTCGCTAAATTGAGAATTATAGAATGAAGAATGAAGTCGAGTTTTCAAAACCTGCTAAAAGATTAGAATAGAGCGATGAGCTTTTAGCAGTTAGCCGAGGGCTGATATCTGATTGCAGAGGACTGGAACCGTTGCTTTTTTTGGGAGGGCAATATTAAGCAAAAGCTTGAAGTCTTGGGCTCCGGCTTGTAGGATGGGGCGCTTGAGTTGTAGTTACTCTAAGAAAGTCCTGCTGAGGCCTCAAAAACGTAAAATTACCAAACGAACCCATTTCTTAAAAGAGGTTGACACGGTTGATGGCACGAACAGAAGATTGGATTGACAGGCATTTTTTTCGAAAGTGCAATTGATAGAGATGTCACATAACGCTTTTTAAAATAGAAGGTTACAGATATCTCTTAAGGGGGACGGCCAACTTGATTGGTTCAGAACCATAATTTAGGAATACAATGAAAGTATTGGTAGCGGAAAAATGCGGGTTTTGTCCCGGTGTGCGGGCGGCGATCAACCTGGCCCAAAAAACGCTGACGGATGATGACAGGGTCTACAGCCTGGGGCATATTATCCATAATGAAGACATGGTCAATCAGCTTTCCGAGGCGGGGCTGAGTACGGTCGAATCCATCGAGACGATCGATTCGGGGACGGTTTTGATCCGTTCGCACGGGGCCACGCTGGCGGAACTGGACCAGATCCGCGAAAAAGGGCTTAAAATCGTGGATGCCACATGTGTTCTGGTCAAGCGGGTGCAAAAGATCGCCCGGCAGCTCAATGACGAGGGCTATGAGGTCGTGATGATCGGCGATGAGGGCCATCCGGAAGTGAAGGCCGTTGTCGGGTCGACGGATAACATGAAGGTGGTCGGGACCCCGGAAGACCTTGATAAGCTCAATCTAAGTAAGAAGTTAGGTGTTATTTGTCAGACGACGGAAAGCCCGGATCATTTTGCGGATATGGTGGCCGCGATCTCCCGCAAGGGGTTCTCTGAGATCAAGATCATCAATACGCTGTGTCGGGAGACGATGGACCGGCAGACCGCCGCGGTGAAGCTGTGCCGGCAGGTGGATGTGATGTTCGTTTTAGGGGGTCTGCGGAGTGCCAATACCCGAAAACTGGCCGAATTGTGCAAAAAACACAATCACCAGACTTATCACTTGCAAAATTGGGCCGAACTTGATAAAAACTGTCTCTCCGGCAAGGCAATGGCAGGGGTGACGGCGGGCGCTTCGACCCCGGATGATGTGGTCGCAGAGTTTGTGCGGAACCTCGAGAGCTTTGAGCCGGCGTGAAAAAACGCAGTGTAATGGAATGTTAAAATCGTATCGGCGGCGTAGCCGGTGCGTCTTTTATTTTTAAACCTTAATGTCAATTGAGGTAAAAGCGGGTTGCGTAAATGTGGGGCGCGACTGCAGCTGAAAACAGACTCCACAGGAGATTTTAGTTATGGTAGATAGAAACCTCATCAACAAGCTCGGCCTTTCCAACGAATTGCTCGAGCAGGAAGTCAACGATCTGTTCACTTCCGAACACACTCAACTCCTCGAAGAAGAACTGGCAAAACAAGTCGAAGCACTGGCTCCCGGTACCATTGTTAAGGGTCGGATCGTAACCCGGTTGGGCAATGATGTGATCGTGGAACTGGGCCTCAAGAGCGAGGGCATGGTCGAAGCCAGTGAATTCGATGATCCCGAAGAAATTGTTGCCGGCAAGGAAATCGAAGTCCTTCTGGAAGAGATGGACGCTCAAAGCGGTATCCTGCTGAGCAAACGAAAAGCCGACCGTATTCGCGGTTGGGAACGCGTGATAGAAAAAAATGCCGAAGGCGATGTCGTCAAGGGGATGGTCAGCCGCCGCATCAAGGGGGGCCTGCTGGTCGATATTGGGGTGCCGGTGTTCCTGCCGGCTTCGCAGGTCGATATTCGCAAGCCGGGTGACATCAGCCGTTTCATCGGTCAGGAGATCGAATGTAAGATCCTCAAGATCGATACCGAAAATCACAACATCGTGGTCTCTCGCCGTAAGATCATCGAAGAAGATCGCCATGCGAGCAAGGAAAAGATCCTTGCCGAGATCGAAGTCGGTCAACTCCGCAAGGGGATTGTCAAGAACATCGCCGATTTTGGCGTATTCGTCGACCTTGGCGGCTTAGACGGCCTGCTGCATATATCCGATCTGAGTTGGGGCCGCATCTCGCACCCATCCGAACTGGTCGAACTGGACCAGGAGATCGAATGCATGGTCATCGGCGTCGACAAAGAAAACGAAAAGATCTCGCTGGGCCTCAAGCAGAAGAACGAAAGCCCGTGGAAGGATGTCGAAGCGCGTTATCCGATCGGCAACAAGGTGACCGGCAAGATCGTCAATATCATGAACTACGGTGCCTTTGTTCGGTTGGAAGAGGGCGTCGAGGGTCTGATCCATATCAGCGAGATGAGCTGGACCAAACGCATCGGTCATCCCGGCGACATCCTGACGCTCGGCGAAGACATCGAAGTACAGGTACTCGATATCAACAAGGAAAAGCAGGAGATCTCATTGGGTCTCAAGCAGCTTGAGACCAACCCGTGGTCCGTGGCCAGCCAGAAGTACCCGGTGGGTACGATCGCAAATACCACGGTCACCAGCTTGACCAACTATGGCGCTTTTGTAGAGATCGAGCCGGGCATCGACGGGCTGATCCATATCTCCGATATGAGCTGGACGAAGAAGTTCAATCATCCGGGCGAAGCCCTGCAAAAGGGTCAGGAGCTCAAAGCTGTGGTACTGGAAGTGGACGAGGATAAGCACCGCGTCTCACTCGGTATCAAGCAGCTGACCGAGGACCCGTGGGCACACGCTATTCCGAATACCTATATGGCCGGTCAGGTCGTCAAGGGTGCGGTTACCAAGCTGACCAACTTTGGCGTCTTTATCCAGCTGGAAGAGGGCTTGGAAGGGCTGCTGCATATTTCCGAGCTGTCGGATGATAAGGTCGATTCTCCGCAGGATGTCGTTAAGATCGGCGACGAACTTGAGGTGAAGATCCTTCGGGTTGATACCGACTCCCGCAAGATCGGGTTGAGCCTGCGTCGTGTGAAGTGGGCGGCCGAAGATAAGGCTGCCGAAAGCGGTGCGGCTGCTCCGGAAGCCCCGGTCAAGGACATTGAGGACACCGATGCCGCACAGCGTCGCGGTGGACTGGATGGTGAGCTGATGCCGGATTCACTGAACATCTCGCTGCCGACTCAGAGCCCTGAAGAGGAAGAGTAAATAATAGTTGTATTAATCACTTGCGGAGTTAATCGCGGGTGGTCAATGGTCGATACACTTTAGCAGGGCGTGTTGCTTGAAAGCGGCGCGCCCTGTTAGCCCTATAAAAATGGGCCTGTTGCAACGAAATAGAACCGAATGCACGACAGGAGTGATACCAATGGCTTTTGATGCAACGATTAAAGAATATCTGACGGAAATTAATGAGGCTCCGCTGCTGACCTGGGAGCAGGAGAAGGCCCTGTCCACGGCGGTCCTTGACGAAAATGACCCCGGTGCCCGTGACCAGCTTGTCCGCAGCAATCTTCGCCTCGTCGTTAACATCGCCAAAAAGTTCTCCGGCCGCGGTCTGACCCTGGGTGACCTCATTGAAGAGGGTAATCTGGGCCTGCTGCGGGCGGTTGATACGTTTGACCCCGACCATGGGGTGCGGTTCAGCACCTATTCATCCTGGTGGATCAAGCAGTCGATCAAGCGGGCGATTCTGAGCAACTCCCAGCCGATCCATATCCCGACCTACATGGTTGAGTTGATCAACCAGTGGCGTCAGGTGTATGCCGAGCAGGAAGCCCGGCTGGGCCGCACGGTAAGTCTGGATGAAATGGCGACGGCGATGAAAGTGCCGCTGAAAAAGGCGCGTGCGATCCGGGAGATCGTTACGGTGGTGGATACGGGGTTTCAGCACGATTCATCCGAACAGAACGCCGGCCTTGACGAAGCGATCGAAGATGATACAATTGTATCGCCTGAGGAAGACCTCGGAACCAATGAAGAATTGGAAAAAGCGATCGAGTTGCTCGATGAG
>CALKKA010000170.1 GCA_937995495.1 uncultured Phycisphaerae bacterium | reverse complement strand
TTCCATCGGATAGTGGCCGCTAACAATCACATAGGGCGGAACATCATGGTTGACGCCCGCTAAGCCAGCGGCATAGCACCATTTACCGAACGTTACAAACTGGTGCACCAACACATTCCCACTCAGCCAGACACCGGTTTCAAGTTTACAGTGCCCGGATAGCTGGGTTGCGTTACTGATGACGATATTGTCCTCAAGCACACAGTCATGCCCCAGATGCACATTGATCATCAGCAGATTACCGTTGCCGACAATCGTGTTCTCATCGGCAAACATGCTCGGATGTATGGTCGCATATTCACGAATAATATTATTATTACCGATTTGCAAACCGCCAATTTTAGTGTCATCGTCAAATCCAAGAATCTGCGGCGGACGGCCAATAACAGCACCGGCAAAAACACGATTTTTTTCGCCCATCTTTGTATCCTTACCGATAACCACGTGCGCATCCAACATGGTATTGTCACCGATCACAGCGCCCTCATCCACCACCGTATAAGGTCCAACTGTCACATTCGAGCCCATCTGAGCGCTCGATGCGATCACAGCCGTTGGATGAATCTTATCACTCATAACGTTCGTATACCTCCGGTCTTCAATTCAATCTTTATAATTATATCTCGTCATCCACCAACATGAATTTCAGCTGGGCGACGGCCACGACATCGTCCCCCACCATCGCCTTGCAATCACATTTTGCCGCCCGACTGCGAACCTTGTCGGCCTCAGCGATCAGAATCAACTGGTCGCCCGGCAACACAGATTTTCGTATCTTAACCGCGTCCATCGTCAGCAAAACCGCCAGTTTACCCGTATGTTCCAGTTTCTGGGCAAACAAAAGCCCTGACACCTGCGCCAACGCCTCGACGATCAACACACCCGGCATCACAGGTGTCCCGGGAAAATGGCCCTGGAAAAACTGTTCATTAAATGTCACATTCTTAATCCCTTTGATCCGGCGGTCGGCTTCAATTTCGATGACCTTGTCCACAAGTAAGAATGGATAACGATGCGGCAGGATATGTTGAATCCGTTTGATATCCAAAACCGGTTTGCCCGAGAGGGATTTCCTCTGTTCGGCCTTGCGAAATGACTCGACGACCTGTGTCACCAGTTTCTGGTTCAGGGCATGCCCGGACTTATAAGCCACAATGCGGCCCTGAATCGGACGACCTGCCAGACGCAGGTCACCGACCAGATCTACAACTTTATGGCGGACACATTCGTCCAGATAGCGATAACTGTTTTTGATCGGTCCATCCGAATTGATCACAAGGATATCCTTGGGTCCCAGATGGGCGCCGATACCCGCCGCCTGCATCTGCATCGCCTCAGCCTCCAGTACAAAGGTCCGAGCGCGAGAAAGGTTTTCCTCGTAATTTGCCTCGTTTAACTGACAGGAATAGATCTGTCGGCCGATGCCGGTGTGCTGGGTATAGTCCAGATCATAGGTGATATTAAGTCCGTCACTGTTTGAAGGAAGCGCATAGATGGATTTATCATCTTCAGTGATACAGATCGATTCCGAAATAACAATGGGGTGTTGTTCGGCGTCCTGACTGTCGAGACCGCATTTTTGCAGTGTGGTAAAAAACTCATGGCTGCTGCCGTCAAAGCCCGGCAATTCCTCAGCGTCCAACTCAATGGTGATATTATCAATCTCTAACGCAGCGATCGCCGCCAAACAGTGCTCAGATGTTTCGACATAGACCTCACCGCTGCCGAGCGCAGAGCGGCGATTGCGCTGGACAATGTTTTCGGGACGGACCTTAATTGAAACCGCAGGGTCAACATCGGTGCGCATGAAAACAATCCCCGTATCGGCCGGTGCCGGCTTGAACAGAACCTTTACATCTGCGCCGCTAAAAAGCCCCCTCCCTGAGAGTCGAGCCTCAGTTTTTATTGTCTTCTGCTGTTTCAAGCTCTTCTATCCTTTTGCCGAGCTGCTTAACTTTTTTTGCCAGTTCAGGAAGATTTTGATACACACTCTTGCTTTTCAATTCTTTTCGCAAATCCCGAGCCGGCAACCCCAACACCGTCTGCCCGGGTTCGATTTTACCGGTCGCGACAGATTGGGCGCCAAGAATGGCCCCATCGCCGATTTCAACATGGTCCGATGATCCGGATGCACCCGCGAAAACAACACCGTTTCCAACTTTCGTGCTTCCGGAAATACCGACATGGCCAGCCATCAGGCAGCATTTTCCCGTCTGGACATTATGGGCGATTTGGACGAGATTATCAACCTTTGTTCCGGCCCCAATCAGCGTATTGCCGAATTTGGCCCGGTCCACACAACTATTAGAGCCGATTTCAACACCGTCTTCAAGGATTACCCCGCCGTTATGGGGGATCAGCCGATGCGCACCATCGATAAAGGAATACCCGAATCCCGTGGCGCCAATCGTCGAATTCGCCTGAATAATACAGGAATTTCCGACCTGACAATTATGATAAACGACCACATGACTGTCTAACCGACAACCCGAACCGATCGTGGTATTTTCGCCAATGGAACAGTTCGGACCGATCACCGTGTTCTTGCCAATTTGAACGCGATGGGCAATATAGGCCCCCGGTCCCACAGTCGCCGATGAATCAACAGAAGCAGTCAACTCGACAACAGCCGTCGGATGGACACCTTCAACAGCGGTCAACTTCGGCTCGAATAACTTCAACAGTGCAATCAGCGCCTCGTTAACATTTTCGACCACCAATTGGGCCATGCTGCAGTCGTCGATCGGGGTATCCACGAGTACGCCGGCAGCGACACTCTGGTCGAGCGTTTTAGCATACTTGGCAGATGTCAGAAAACAGATCTCGCTGCAGGAAGCATCGGCAATAGCATTGACGCCGGTTATGTCCTGTTGGCCATCGCCAATCAGCTGTGCCTGGAGTTTTGTTGCAATTTCAGATAGCAGCATCATTCGGCTCGTTTTTTTTAGTTCGCTATTTTGTCCAGCGCGGCAAGGACTTCCTCGGTCAGATCATATTGACTGTTATGATAGAGCAGCTTCCGGGTTTTCACCGTCAGCATAAAATCCTGCAAACTCGGTGACGGTAAAAGGAGGGCCTCGTCCGCGATGACCATATCCAATCCTTTGTCTTTTGCGACGTCGGAAATCACCTTGAGCAATTGCTGATAAAGCTCCTCGGTCCACCGCTGCATCTCAAAGGTTACTTTATCCTGATAAAACTTATTTTTAGCGTCCAGCATCGCGCCCTTTTCAACCATCTCCTGTCGAAGCTTGAGGAAATCTTCGGTGCCGGGGGTTCGCAGCTTCAGGTTGGCCTGAATCGCTTCGACTTCTGTTCTCATCTGATTGAACTCATTCTTCGTATCGGTTTGTTCCTGCTGCATTTTTTCCTGCCACTGCTTATTGCTGGCGCTCTCTTCAAGCACCTTGGTCACATCCACCACGCCGATCTTCGCGGGCTTGATCGAAGAATCCGCATTGAGTTTTCCCTGTTGATAAGCGCCCAGTGACACCAGAAGCGCCACGGCCACGACCAGAATGGTTGTCTTTGAATGCTTCATCATGATTCCTTTCTTATGTTCTAATTGTCTGTTTCACTATGATCTAAAAGAGAGCGCCCATTGAAAAACTGAACGCCTGTGTATCGTCATCATCATCTTCCATATATGGAGCGGCCAGTTCAAAACGCATCGGTACCGGGCCAAAAAACTGGGGGATCAAGATCTGAATACCCGTCCCGATCGAGGCCCGAGGCCCACCGTCATCAATGAATCCAATATCATGGAAAAACAGCCAGGAAAATGTCTCGGTTCCCAGCGGCACGGCGACCTCTGCATTTCCAACGACCGCCCATTCACTGCCGACCGGTTCATCGCTCGGACCGCTGCGCGGACTGATACCACGATATTCAAAACCACGCATGGCCCATCTTCCAGTACCGCCGACATAGAATCGTTCAAAAGTCGGGGCTTCACTGCCAACCGTTGTGCCTGCATGAACCTTCATTTCGAGAACCGTCTTCAACTCGTCCAGATCTTCTGCCAATGTGTGATACCGACTATAGGTTCCCTCAAGAATCCCGAAGGTATAATCGCCTACAAACTGCTCGTAACCGAAATTAAAATTGTATCCCCTGCTCGGAATAAAGCGGCTGTCCGTTGCGTTTTTACTAATATAAAAACGGGTTCCAAACAGTACATTATCGCCCTCTTCCTCCCGAACTTCCTTTGGGGCGTCAAAGTCGAGGTCCGACACGTTGACATTCTCTGCGGTAAACGAAATACCCCTTCGCCACTTGTTATCATAGCGTTTTTCCAACCCGATTGTGCCGGCGATCCGTTCCTCGTCATAGGTTTCACGTTCCCGCTCAAACCAGGAGGCGCTTAAATTCAACGCGAGCGGCTTGTCATACAGATAGGGCTCGGTAAAACTGGCCACATAGTTATTAACTTCTGTGCCGGGGCTGGCCGACAGGCGGAACTGCTGACCGGCGCCGCGAAACGCATTCCCGGTAAAGATATCCTTGAAGCTGCTCGGGGTGTCGGTAATATCGAAATTACGCTGATTGAGGGTCACGTTTCCGATCAGGCCGTCATCACTGCCAATGCCCGCACCAACCATAACCGAACCCGTCTGCCCTTCGGCGATCGTCACGAGTGCATCCCGCGTATTGGGGTCGGTCCCCGTCGGCTGAATAATGGCCGATTCTGCCACCACCTGCTGCTTAATGATTTTCTCCAGTTCGCCGTCGCCGTCGCCGCGTGCCGCGTGCCCATCATACCACTGGCCTGGTGTAAATTTTTCTTCATCCATAATCCGGCGAATGGTTCGATCCTGAAAGCTGGTGTTGCCCGTAATAACCACCTCCCCAATACGATAGCGACCGCCTTCGTCAATATCAAATTCAACTTTCACTCTCGGAATATCCGGCAAAATATGGCGGTTAATAGAGACGGTGGTTTCTATGAACCCCAGTTCCCCGTATCTGCTTTTAATCTTTTTAGCGTCAAAATCCGCCCAGGCTTCACTGTAGAAGAAATCCGGACGCAGTTTCAATGACTCCTGCAATTGCTCGGCTGTGAAAAAGTGATTGCCCTTAAACGTTATCGACTCTACAAAATAGGCGGGGCCTTCTTTGATGGTAAACGTCACAAACGCCTTGCTTTTATCTTCGTTAAAATCGACACTGCTTGAAACTTCCACATCGAGAAACGATTTTTTCTGATAAACTTCGAGCAGTTTTTCGGTGTCTGCTTCGAGTTGCTCGGGATCATAATACACCGAGATAAAAAGGAGCTTCTTTTTCTTTGTTTTGATGGTCCCTTGAAGTTGCCTGCGGGACAGTGATTCGTTTCCAACAAACGTAACTTTTTTGATTTTTGGACGCGGGCCTTCCTCAATCACGTAGGCCACCTGGCCGAACATCACCGCCCCTTCGTCCAGAGTGATACGGACCCAGGGGAACCCTTTCTTTTTGTATTTCTCCACCATCGTATCTATTCCGGCACGAGCCGCAAAGACATCCAGATAATCGCCCTTTTTGAAGCTCAGTTCTTTTCTCAAAACACCGTCTTTGAGCTTTTTGTTGCCCTTGAAAGCAATGGATCGAACCAAGTTATGCTCCACGACCACATAGGTCAGCATGACACGGTCATTTTCAATTTTTGTATTGTAGTAAGCCGACTCCACAGCACTCAGCTTTGCGATGCGACGAATATCCTCATTAACGGCTTTGCCATTGAAGGCCTGCCCGGGACGAGTCCGAACGACCGAAAGAACCTCTGCACGGGTCAGTGTAACATTGCCCACAACCTCTAATTCCTCGATCTCTACCCCCTCAGGCACCGTTTCGGCCGCTGCGTCAACCGCGACCAGTCCCATTCCGGCAAAAATGACAACCCCATACAAAACTATCCAATTCCGTAGCATATTTTCTCCTTGTGAGATTCCGTTTTTACATTTCATAGGGCGCCGACTCATGTGACTTCGGCTTAAATCGCGTTGTTCGACCGTCAAAGATCAATTCGGTGATTCCTGTCGGTCCGTTTCGCTGCTTGGCAATAATCACCTCGGCGGTATTGGTTTCTTCCCACTCCGCCTCCCCGCGATGGTAATAATCCTCCCGGTGCAACAGCATCACGACATCCGCATCCTGCTCAATGGAACCACTTTCACGAAGATCGCTCATACGGGGCCGATGCCCCTCCCGACCTTCCGCTCCACGGTTGAGTTGGCTCAGCACCACCACCGGAACATTCAGTTCTCTCGCCAGCGACTTCAGATAACGGGAGATCGTGCTGATCTCCTGCTGTCGCGACTCCACCCGTCCCCCCAAACTCATCAACTGCATATAGTCAATAAAGACCGCCTGAATGTCATGCTGGCTTTTCAGGCGGCGGCATTTGGCGCGGATCATCAAAGGGGTCAACCCGGGTGTATCATCAACAAAGATCGGCTTTTCAAAGAGTTCACCTCCGGCCTTGGTCAATCTGGCCATGTCGTCGGTGCTCAGCATCCCTTTCCGCACCAGCTGAGAATCGATGCCGCTATGGCTACACAAAAACCGCTCGACGAGTTGTTGCTTACTCATTTCAAGTGAGAAAATAATAACCGGGCGCCCTTCATTGACCCCGATATTTTCAGCGATGTTCAATGCGAAGCTGGTCTTACCCATGCTGGGGCGACCGGCCACAATAATCATCTCGCCCCTCTGAAGACCGCACAGGTCATGGTCCAATTCCATAAAGCCCGTCGGCACCCCCGTGATCCCATCGCCGCCCTTGCGTGCTTCAATGTTTTCAAACGCCTCCGTGATCAGATCCTTAACAGCCACCGCACTGCCCTGAATCTTTTTTTCGGTCACCTCAAAGATTCGCTTTTCGGCGACATCGAGCTTCTCGCTTACATCACCAGCCTCTTCGCACGCCTCATTGAGGATCTCACCGCAGGCATGGGCCAGTTCACGCAACATGGCCTTTTCTTTGACAATGTTAGCATAATAGGTTGCATTGGTGGCTGAGGGAACAGATTCAGCCACCCGCACCAAGTAGTCCACCCCGCCGACGGCTTCAAGGCTCTTGCGTTTCTTAAGCTCATCCCGCAGCAGCACCAGATCGATTTCGCTGTTGTTTTCATACAGCGACAGGATCGCTTCAAAGAGAATGCGATGCTCTGTCAGCGAAAAGGCGTCCGCACCGATCACCTCAATGACATCACCCACGCGTTCCCGGTCCAGCAGCATCGACCCCAAAACGGCCGCCTCCGCCTCAGGCGAACCTGGAACTTTCCGCCCCTGCAGCAGCTGCTGCAGGTCTGCGTCGGTCCATGTGCTACTGGTCTGTTTTTGTTTGTTCTTCGATTGCGTCAACGGTCTCATCCTGAGATACGACAACCACACGAATAACCGTTTTCAGATCAGCTGTGACCCTTACCGTAATGTCATGTGTGCCGAGGTCTTTAATATGGCCATCGGGCATCCTTACCATCGCATCCTGAACGGCAAAGCCCTGCTGTCGTAGGTTCTCTGCGACATCGCGTTCAGCCACCGAGCCAAACAAATGTCCCAGTTCGTTAGCATTCGCCGCAAGCACGACTTCAGCACCCTCGATGCTGGCCGCCAGTTGTTCTTTTTCTTTGAACTCAAGGTTTCGCTGTTCCGCTCGGCGAGCCTTCTCTTCGGCAAGGGCGTCAATCCCTGCTTGTGTCGGAACAACCGCCAAGCCCTGCGGCACGAGATAATTACGGGCATAGCCGGTTTTAACCTCAACGATATCGCCAAGCCACCCCAGCGATTCTACATCTTCAATTAACAGTAACTTCATTATGATCATTCTCCGTATTTTTTCTACACAATTCGGCTCAATTTACCGATTCGCTTCTTAACAGCCAACAATTAGTTTGTGTACGGCAGCAGCGCCATGAAACGCGCGCGTTTGATAGCGGTTTTCACCTTTCGCTGACATCCGGCACAATTGCCGCTTCGCTTACGGGAAAAGATCTTCCCACGATTGGTTAGCAGTTTTGACAGGGTGTCAAGGTCTTTGTAATCGACATATGACTTGCCTGCCCGGCAAAAACGGCATTGTGTCTGTTCGCGAATTGTTAAGTTTTGCCTTTTTTTCCGCTTATTGGTTTTTTGTTTTTGTTGAAATCTTGCCATGTTTGTTCCCGTTTTTCTATTTTTCTAATTCTGTTATCAACGTGTTATTTCACATCATATTCCGCCAGAGAAGTTGGGTCTGAGCTTAAAATGGGATGTCGTCATCCATCCCGCCACCATGGGGCGCTTCCAGAGCGGTTGGAGCCGGTGCGGACTGATAACCGCCGCCCTGATCGCCACCGCCCTGACCACCGCCGCCTTTGCCAAGAAACTCAAAGTTCTCGACGAACACACGCAGTTTCGACCGTTTTTGACCGTCTTTTTCCCAACTGTCAAATTTCAAGCGACCCTCAACAAATAATGGATTTCCCTTTTTGACATACTGGTTGATGACTTCAGCGCGCTTGCCGAACATCTGACAGTCTACGAAACAGGTTTCTTCGCCCTGCGAGCCATCCTGTTTTTTATAACGCCGGCTGATCGCCAGGCCGAATTCAACTACGGGTGTCTGACTGGGCAAATACGACAGTTGTGGATCGCGCGTCAGGTTTCCGATCAACATCACTTTATTCAAGTTTGCCATGTTCTGGTCCTTTCTATGGATTCTGCGTTCTCATCGAGTCACCGCGATTTTCCGGCAACAGGTTTTATCAGGCTTTCTCTTCCGCCGTATCGTCGGATTCCTCAGGAGCCGGAGCGGTTTCTTCGGGTGCCTCTGCGACCTCAGCATCGGCAACCGGAGCGACCTCAGCAGCTGCGTCCGCTTCAGCTTTCGCTTCGGCAGCGGCTTCTGCTCTCGCCTCAGCGGCCGCCGCCCTTTCAGCTTCTTCAGCAGCGGCGGCT
>CALKKA010000169.1 GCA_937995495.1 uncultured Phycisphaerae bacterium | reverse complement strand
CATGTCTCTTCCATCACCTTCCGCAGTGGTACTATTGAGGACGACGGGAGTGTTGAAATCACACCGGCCGACCTTGAAGTCCACCAACTGAAACGCAAAGAAAATCAGACATTCAAAAAAGCAGCCTTTATCGACAAACTTAGCGATCTCGGCATCTGGAATCCGCAAGCACAATCGGCGATGGATAGCCTGCCGGACAGCTTTTCGACTTTTCAGCTGCAGCACACCCTCGAACGGGCCAAACGCACAACCGATCCGTCCATACTCGATCGCCGGACGCTGGACCTGATGCTGTGGATCTTGCGTTCAGAATATGAAATCGAGGACCGCGGTTCCGAAAAGATTGAGAACATCGTGCTCTTTCCATTGAGTGAAACCGAATCACAGGGCATGGAAGATATGCGACTGGTCAAATTTGAGAACGATAACAATTTCATTTGTTTCTATGGCACCTACACCGCCTTTAACGGAACCAGTATTCTTCCGCAGATCCTCGAGATGGTTCCGAAAAAATATGCGAAGGTTCGCACCCTCCATGGGAAGTATGCTCATAATAAGGGGATGGCCCTGTTTCCACAAAAAATTGACGGTCAATTTGCCGCCATCGGGCGAACCGACGGTGAAAATATGTTTTTGCTGCAATCAAATGAAATTGATTATTGGGATCAGGCCATCGAGATCATTCAGCCGAAATACGATTGGGAATTTGTCCAGATCGGAAATTGCGGCAGCCCTTTATTGACGGATGCCGGGTGGCTGCTGCTGACCCATGGCGTTGGCGCGATGCGAACCTATTGTATCGGCGCGGCGCTGCTTGACAAAAAGGACCCCTCCAAAGTCATCGGGCAACTTCGTAAACCGCTGCTGAGTCCGAGTGAAGAGGAGCGATCGGGCTATGTGCCCAATGTGGTCTATTCCTGCGGAGCACTGATTCACGCCGATCACCTAATCATCCCTTACGGCATCAGTGATGCGGCCACGGGCTTTGCAACCGTCAATCTTGACCAACTGCTGGCTGAACTGACATAAAAAAACGCTCTATTCATAAAAACAGAGCGTTTTGAATTATTGTATGGGAAGCCAGACTAAAACATCCCGTTGGGTTCTCCTGGACCGGCTTTCGGGAAACCGCCACCGGGACTCGATGGCGCCAAGCCGGGTTCTTCTCTGCCAGGCTGGATTTCCATAAAGCCCCCTTCCTTGGCGGTCAACATCTCCTGCTTCACCGATTCCAGCTGTTGGGCGACTTCCTGGCCATACTGGGCGACCAGTTCGTCAATCTCTTGCAGATTGTCATCAACCACCGGTTCCTGCTTGCTCAAGGAAAGTTGTTTCCATGCGGTCAGCTCTCGTATTTTCCCCTCGATAAAAACATCCATGTTCAACGGAAGCGAGGGCAAATAATCCAGTCCCTCATTTGAGACGACCCGCATGATCTCGGACTGGGTAAAACAGGTGCCCAACTCGGAGCCGGTCTGAATCAGGTCGTTCATCGCCGCTTCGGTCGAATCCGCCAGATTAAATTCGCCGGTTAGATCCGCCAGTTGCATCTTGCCATACAACGCAAGCAGTTTCGCTTTCATCAGGCTGCATCGAGCGTCTGCGCCCATCCGCGACGCTTGCGAGATCGCCCTTTCGTAGATTTCAATCGACTGATCGAAAGAGCCAAAGGCCTTCTGTGTGTAGGCCCCCTCTTGACGCAGCGGAAGCTTACTTTGCATCGGTGAGACAAACACCGGGTCGGTCGTATCCAGTAACCCCTGCAGCCGCTCCGACAGGTCCTTATGAAAGCGAATCAATGTCGACTGAGCCAGTGCAAGGTGGTAGGCACTGTCCGCTAAACGAATCGAGGCCGCCGACCCTGCATCCCCTGAACGAATTTTTTCAAATTCGGCCATGGCCTCTTCATAGACCGCACAGAGCTGCTCAGTGGCTGTACGATAGGCGGCAAACTGACCTGCAATCTGATTCGAGACGGCCGTCAGACGCTGACGATTCGCATTGAGCGCTTGTTCTATTTCGCGGCTCTGCTGCTGGAGGGCAGCGCGCGCGGGGGAGGTGTTAATGGCCTCGATTCGCTCCTGGATATCCTGAATATTCTGAGTTAATCCGTCAACGCGGACCTGCACCAATGCGATGTCGCCATCCAAAACAGCCATGTCGTTTTCCAGCGACTGGGCCTTGATGTAATGATCCTTACGCTCCTGTAAAAGAGCGAACGCCTGTTTCTCAAGATCAAGTCGAGAATCCCCTTTTTCCAGTTCGGCCTGACGCAACAGCCTGTCAGCATTGCCCTGGTAGTCATCCAGGACGGCCTGGACCTGGCCCCTGTCGGCCTGTATCGATTCCTTTTGTGACAGAAACTGCCGGAGTTGTGCATCAACTTTCTCCAACTGGTTATGAAGCCCTTCGGTCTGGTCACCGCCATTGAGCAACTGCTGGAGTTCACCACTCTCCTGATCTTCCATCGCCAAAAGCGTTTCGTTCCGTTCCTTTTCAAGGAGCAACTTCTCGGAATCTCTCAAGATTTTATCAAGCTGATTGGTGAGGGTTCGGATCTGACCTGTCTGCGGCGCCAACTCTGTCTGCATCTGCTGGCCCTTTACCACCGCCAGATTTCCGCTGGCCAGCAATGCGGCATCCTTGGTCAATCCCTGAGGCCGGTTTTTCTGTATGGACGCCATCACTTTTTGTTGAGCAGCATCGTAATCTCTTTGGGTTACAGATGCCTCAATGGCTTGGGTTGTCTGCTCCCGCATTTCCTTAGCAGCTTTGGCATCCGGATTATCCGTGCATCCGTTCAGTACCCAACACGAGCATAAAACGGACAACAGGATACAAATAATATACTTATGATTTCTTTGGTCCACCAGAAAACTCCTTAAATAACTGTGCTGTATAAGTTTGTATCATAGCAATCCGGCGGTATTGATGTCAAGGTATTTCTGGGGTGCCTCAATTACCCAAACTTCCTCTAACCGGGGATTTTTAGGGCGAATATCCATTGGTATGGGTAACATTGGGATGTATCATCAAGAGCCGGCTTTGAGCAATGGAGCTGATGAGATTCGAACTCACGACCTCTTGCATGCCATGCAAGCGCTCTCCCAACTGAGCTACAGCCCCGCGACAAGTGGGTAAATTTAGCACAAAAGGGCCTCCTTGGCAAGCCATTTGGGTGTAAAAAGTTATGATTTTTCACGATTTGACCCGATTTTGACTAATAATGCTTGAAACCGCATCCCTGAAAAGATAGAATCCCCCTTTTCCCAAGACGGCCGTAATGATCGTTGGTCAGGGGACACAAAAGCTGTTTCGGCGGCTGATTAACATGATATAAATAATTGACTTAGGCCAATGTAGCTCAACGGTAGAGCACCGGTTTTGTAAACCGGCGGTTGAGGGTTCGATTCCCTCCGTTGGCTTTTTTGTATTTTTACAAGGGGATCACGGCTTTTCACATCCTGGCCGCACCCCCCGCTTTTTGTTCACTGTTGGAGTTGTAAAATGGAACAAGCGATCGCAAAAGCAGGCGCACTGATCGAAGCGATGGAATACATCCGCAGCTTCAAGGGTAAGATCGTCGTCGTTAAACTGGGCGGCAGCATCCTTGACGATATCGAACTGCAAAAGAAGCTCCTGGCCGATGTGGTCTTCATGTCCATCGTGGGGATGCAGCCGATCCTCGTACATGGCGGCGGCAAAGCGATCACGGCGGCGATGAATGAGACGGGCCTGGAACCGGTCTGGATCCACGGACGCCGGTATACCGACGAACGCACCCTGGCGATCGCTGAACATACGCTGATAAAGTCCGTCAACCAGCCCATTTGCACTACCCTGCACGCTATGGGAGTACAGGCGATGGGACTGCACTCGCTGAGCAGTTGTGCGGTCTTTGCCGAGCCGCTGCGACTGGAGAATGAGGATGGACGAAAAATCGATCTGGGTCTCGTTGGAAAAGTTGCCGAAGTCAATGCCGACCTGCTGAGAACCCTTTGTCACAGCGGGGTTATTCCCGTGATCGCACCGGTTGCACGGTCCCGAACCGGCGGCAAACTCAATGTCAATGCCGACAGTATCGCCGGATATGTCGCCGCCGCAGTAAACGCCGAAAAGTTGGTGGTATTAAGCGACACGCATGGTATTCGGATGGATGTGGACGACCCGGAAAGCCGGATCTCAAGCGCCAGCGAAAAGGAAATCGAAGCGATGATCCAAAAAGGGATCATCTCATCCGGCATGATGCCCAAGGTTGAGTCCTGTATTACTGCGTTGGACGGCGGAACGGGCAAAGCACATATTATTGACGGCCGCATCCCGCATTCCTTGCTGCTGGAGATCTATACCGACAAAGGGATTGGAACACAAATCGTAAAGTGAGATTTTGACAGGTAGGAAAATGAATACACACGATGTAATTTCAATGTTTCATGAGTATGTTATCGCCAATTATGGACGACTGCCGAAAGTCATTACCCAAGGGCAGAACAATACGCTGAAAGATCTTGACGGCAACACCATCCTGGATATGTTTCCCGGATGGGCCGTCAGCGGGATCGGGCACTGCCATCCAAAGGTCGTCGAGGCCATTCGCAAGCAGGCGGGCGAGCTGCTGCACATCGACAATACCTTTTACACCCTTGAGCAGGGACAACTGGCTAAGATGCTCTCTGAGAGAGCCTTTGGCGGTCAGTGCTTTTTCTGCAACAGCGGCGCCGAAGCCAATGAGGCCGCGCTCAAACTGGCACGCCGCCATACGCCGCGTGAAAAATATAAGTTTATTACCGCTGAAAAGAGTTTTCATGGGCGAACTTTTGCCACTGTCACCGCAACGGGACAAACGCAATACCACGAGGGTTTTTTGCCACTGCCGCCTGGGTTTGTCTATGTGCCTTTCAACAATATCGACGCGTTGCATGAGGCATTTGACGATGAAGTCTGTGCCGTCATGATCGAACCGATCCAGGGCGAAGGCGGTGTCCATGAAGCGACGCCGGAGTATATGCAGACGATTCGAGACTTGTGCGATGAACATGACGCACTGATGATCCTCGACGAAGTGCAGACCGGAATGGGTCGAACGGGACGATGGTTCGGCTACCAGCATTATGATGTGACACCGGATATTATCACCCTAGCCAAAGCATTGGGCGGCGGCGTCGCTATTGGCGCGATGATGGCTCGACCGGAGATCGCGAAATCACTGGTTCCCGGGACCCATGCGTCAACCTTTGGTGGTAACTCGTTAGCGTGCGCGGCGGCCATTGCGGTCATTGAGGCCATCGAAGAGGAAAAGCTACTCGACAATGCCAACGTCCTCGGTGCGTACACGCGGAGCAAACTGGAACAACTGAAAGAAAAATATCCGATCATCGATCATGTTCGGGGCAAAGGGCTGATGCTCGGCCTACAACTGAATATGCCAGGGGCGACCATCGTGAATC
>CALKKA010000168.1 GCA_937995495.1 uncultured Phycisphaerae bacterium | reverse complement strand
TGCCTCACCCGCATCGGTCCAGTCACCGTCGGCGTTCCAGTCGATGAATGCTTCGACACCGCCGCCGGGTCCGCCCACATCAAACGTGATCGTCACGGTCTGCCCGATGACCAGCGGCGGAACAACAACACCATCCTCATCGTCATTACCGTCATTATCATCGCCTAGAGCCTGGGGATCCTGTTGGCCGTCCGGTTCGGTATCGGGGGTGTCGGTGCCGCTGCCGTCATCAAAGAAAGGACCGCCTGCTGTGATGATATGCCGGGCGCCATTGTCGGCCAAAACTGTCTGATAATCTCCGGGGCCAGTGCCAAGAGCATTGTCCGGTGCATCACCAAAATCAAGCTCATCCGATTGACTTGGGTCAATGCGAAGCAGATAGTCCTCGGATTCACCGTCTTCAAAACTTCCGGAACCGTCCCATGGAAGCCCGACAGCCTGCTCGCTGATGGTAAAACGTACCCAAACAAAACCCGAGTTCGGACCGATCACAAACGGCGGTGGGCCGAGGCCAGATAGTGGCCCCGCATAGCCGTTCGGAACAAGGAAGTTTTGCAAAACATGCTCAGGAACAGGAACAGCTGGCGGACATGTCGAAGCCCCCGCCCATTGGCCATTCTGATCCCAGTCAATGATCACATTAACAAGCCCGTCTGTATTGTTGGGCATATTGTTAATCACATCGATGTCAATATTGCCTCCCCATACGGCGGTTTGACACGTATTGCCAAGGGGTATGCCCGCGCTGTTTGGACAAAGGGCAACCGCTCCGGCGACGATGGTGTACGAATCCGGGACCAGCAGTCCTGCATCACCGTCGGCAAAGCACTCGTCCAGGTCATACGGCGCAAAGCCCGGACAGGCTCCCGCATTCCCATCGAGCTCCAGTTCAAAAGCCGGCCCAAACCATGCGCCGAAATTGGTGTGCTGGATCCAGCCTGCAGGCCCGACGGTCTTACAGGTTGGAAACTGCCCGTTCACACCCAGTGACGGATAGGCCAAAACACCTTCCGGTGCGTCACCATACTCTTCTTGGGCGAAAGCAGCCAGACTAAAAACAATACACAAGCACAACAGAATGAATAGTTTCTTGCTCATCTTAAAACCTCCCTTAAAAAATGTTATTGAACAGGTTTGTGAAAATAGACGACGCAGAAGTGTTGCAAATTTTTTGCTCCAAAATATCTCAGCGCAGACCATCCGCGCCAAATACGTATATGAAAAACCTTCTGAAAACGTGACAGGTAAAGACAGTGATTCCCCCTTCATGACACCCCCTTTGGATGAGACCTTCAAAAGCATGCGCTTTTTCCAAACTTCGAACACCCGCCCTCGCTCCAAAAAACTTTAGAACCCCAGCGGTTTTGACCTCACATCTTGACCATCGATTGTACCTACAAACAGAAACGAAGTAAATAGGGACAAATACCTAATTTTAAAAAATAATCCAATGTTTTATAAGACCTTAACCTCCATAGACTTATTGGCCGATACACTGGCATACGTGTATACCTGTATACTTATTTACATTCCTGCCTGCATCCCCATATCACCTTGTCCTCCCTGCTCTTCATGGTGTAAATCTTCGAAATCCGCGGTAAATCTTAATTCTTCATTTTTCAAAACCTGCTAAAAACCATATCCTCATATCAAAAGGAAATATCGCCGTCTAAGCACATAAAATACTACAGTCCAAAAGGCAAAATAAATATTTTGAAAATAATAATAAAAAGATTGTTTTCCCCCTATGCGCCAAATCGCAGCTCTGATAACTAATTACGAAACGCTCTTTGACAACTGAATAACACATCCACCCTAACAGCTAAAAGCTGATGGCTAATAGCTAACAGCCGTATTTCCAAACGAACCCATTTCAGTTTCCTGAGGACTGAAGACTAAGGACTCGTACGATGTTTGAAAATCACACTTTGAAGATTGAAAACTTGCCCCATTCCGTCTAGAATGCGAGAAGTCAGGGTTCACAAGTCCCTAAAGTCTTAGGACTGACCTCTGAGATCTGATCGCTGATAGCCAAAATTACCAAACGAACCCATTTTTATTTATAGTAGTTTGAAACAACGATTCTGGAGTCAAAATGAAGGGCAAAGATATGAAAGTATTACTCATCGGCTCCGGCGGGCGTGAACACGCCATCGCCTGGAAGCTGTCACAATCGAAAAAGCTCACCAAACTCTACTGCGCCCCCGGCAACCCCGGCACCGCTCAGTATGGTGAAAATGTAGATATTGCCGACACCGATGTCCAGGCCCTGGTCACATTCGCCCAGGGTGCCGATATTGGCCTGGCCATCATCGGCCCCGAAGACCCGCTGGCCGCCGGTGCCGTCGATGCATTCGAAGCCGTCGGTATCAAGGCGTTTGGCCCTTCGGCCAAAGCCGCCCAGCTCGAAGCGGACAAGGCATTCGCCAAAGAGATCATGCGGGCCAACAGCATTCCCACCGGCGAAAGCCGGACATTTACGAACTTTCAAGACGCCAAGGCGTATATCGCCAGCCGCGACGAGGCCGTCGTCATCAAGGCCGCCGGACTGGCCAAGGGCAAAGGCGTGTTCGTCTGCGATGAACCGTCTGAGGGCATCCTTGCGGCCGAGCAGATCATGGTCGACCGCATCTTCGGCGATGCCGGCAACACGGTCATTGTCGAGGACAAGCTGCTCGGGCAGGAAGTGTCGATCCTGGCCCTTGTCGATGGCCGCAATATTTATGTCCTGGAAAGCTCACAGGACCACAAGCCCATCGGCGAAGGGGATACCGGTCTTAATACCGGCGGCATGGGCGCCTATACACCCGCCCCGATCGTCACCGAAAAGCTGATGGACCAGATCGTCAAAGAGATCCTCGTCCCGACCATCGACGGGATGACCCGCAACGATACACCCTACCGCGGCATCCTGTACGCCGGACTGATGCTGACTCAGGGCGGCCCTCGAACGCTGGAATACAATGTGCGATTCGGGGATCCGGAGACCCAACCGATCCTGATGCGGCTCAAGAGCGACCTGCTGGAAGTGATGCTGGCCGTCTGCGATGGAAAACTCAATACGGTCAACCTCGAATGGGATCCGCGGCCCGCCGTCTGCGTAGTCATGAGCTCCGGCGGCTATCCCGGCAGCTATGAAAAAGGCAAGGTGATCGAGGGCCTGGACGATGCCGCCAGGATGAAAGAGGTCGTGGTCTTTCATGCCGGCACAGCCAAACAGGATGGCACCATCGTCACCAGCGGCGGACGCGTGCTGGGCGTGACGGCACTGGGTGACACGATTGCCGCCGCGCAAGCGCGTGCGTATGAAGCCGTCGATGCCATCCGCTTTGAAGGGGCCTACTGCCGCCGCGACATCGCCGATAAAGCACTGAAATAGCCCTCACGCCTCAAGACTAAAGACCGAGGACTGAAGACTAAGGACTGATATCCCATCGTAATCGCACGCTTGAAAATAAGACTGTTGCGTCGGTACCTGGCCCGGCATCGATTCTTGTTGTATGTCGAATCGGTTTTGATTTGGCTGCTTTTTGTGGTGGCTATCTTTTATGCGATGAGCTTTTTCGTCATCCCGTCGGTCGCCGAAGCGAAACTGAAAAAACTCTGCGGCGGGTCAGTGAATATTCAGTCGGGCCGTTTTGGGGGATTCGGCAAAATTCATCTGGCAGGCGTTGTCATCGCTGAAGATGACCAAGCCATTCTTAATGCCCCCATCCTGCTGGCCGATCAGGTCGAGATCCAGTTTGACCGGTGGAAGCTTTTGAGGGGTCGATTCGCGGTACACTCGATCGGTCTGTCTGACTTTCTTCTGACCGCCGATTACGACCCCGGCACAAAAAGATGGAACCTTGGCGGTCTGTCATTTCAAAGATCAACTCTTCCCGCCGGAAAGCCCCCCCTGCTCCAGATCCAACGCGGCGCCGTCCGTGTACGCCAGACGGGAACTGATGGGACAGATGTTCTAGCGACGGTGAGTATTAAAGGGCAGATCGGGGTCCCGGCCGGCAAGGGACAGTATGGCTTTATCCTGGAAACGGATGGGCGATTCGGCTTCGGGCCAAGCAAACTGGAAGGCCTGTTTCGGACCGATAAAAAAGAAACGCAGCTATCCGCGACCGGGCAGATCGCAATGCCCGAGGCAGGGATTCTGCAAAATAAATGGGATATGAGGGACATCAAACTCGAAGCCGCGGTGAGCGAAGAGTCAGTCGTTATTAAAGAATTCAGCTTTTTAATGGGGCCGGGAAACGCGCAGATGGATGCCGTGATCGGCCGCACCGGCAACCGGCCATTAGCGATGAACATCGGCCTGCATGGCTTGACCCTGTCGGATCGATTCGATCCCGGCACGATTTCCTACGGTTGGCTGCTCGAATCACTGGATTCCGGTTTTGCCCGGTTTCTCAGGCGGTTCCACCCTGCCGGGGCGGGTGAATTAGACCTCTCGATCAAAGGGAATCTGGACGACCTGTCTCAGACACGGCTGGATGGATTGATCCTGTGTAAAGATATTTCGATTCGCGACGCCAACTTTCCCTACCGGATCG
>CALKKA010000167.1 GCA_937995495.1 uncultured Phycisphaerae bacterium | reverse complement strand
CTGATAATTGAACTCCTCGGCCAACTGACCGACCGTAAAGGTTGTCAGGGTTCGGTCGTACGGGAGGGCGCCAATCAGCTGGGTGCCGATGAGCTTGAGGCCCTTGCCAACGGTCTCTTTGATGGCGTCATATTTTTCAGGAAGCACCTTATTTAAGATCACGCCGATGACTTCCACATCATGGTCAGCGAACAGGGCCAAACTCAAGGCGATCTCGTCGATGGGGCGTCCGATGCCGCCGGAAGTGACGATGACGACTTTGGCGTCGAGCAGTTCGGCGACCCGCGCGTTGGACAGGCCGAAACAGCTGCCGACTCCGGCGTGCCCCGTCCCCTCAATGATGACCATGGGGTGTTTTTTAAGCAATTCCTGATGGCATCGAACAATCTCTTTTTCCATCGGAGCTACATCAGGGTTGTTGATAAACTTGCGTGTAAAGCCGCGCTCGATGGCGATGGGACTGAGATAGTAAGGTTCATCTTTCAGGCCGAAGACCTGATGGAACAGGACACCGTCTTCGTCAATATTTTTTTCGTGGTAACGAACATAATGTTGACCGACGGGTTTGCAGTAGCCGGGATCCAGGCCCTTAGACTTGAGCATCTGCATGAGACCCAAGCTGACGGATGTCTTGCCGCAATCTTTGAGGGTGGCACCAATATATAGGGGCTTCATAGTTAATACCAAAAATTAAATACAAGACTGATTGATTCCGCCGACAGCGGAAACGATGTTGGCATTATAGGGAAACGTTGGGGCGAATTCTACTGGAAAATTTCGCCCCCTTGCCCTCAGTTTTCACACGTGTTGGATTTCTTTACTGATGGCATCGATATAGTCGGGAATTTTTTCTCGGATGGAGTCGTTGAGATGCATCTGTGGTTTGATTTTCAACGGTTCGATGCCGAAAATGACGATCTCGTCGGGACATTGACCGATCTGTTTGGCCAGTTCGATGACCTTGAGGATATCGACCTCATGCAGGGACAAATGGGCCATCTGCTTGACACTGTTGACATCGTCTGGGGTGAAGCGTTTGAGTGTGCCCGGCTCGGTACCCATGAGGCAGCAGTCGATGAGGATGGCTTTTTGGCGTTCGGCGATCGAATGCAGCAGGTACATCCCGCCGGTTCCGCCATCGTGGTATTCGACATCTTCAGAGGGCAATGTTCCTGCGGCGGCCTGCTTGGCGAGTTCTTCGATGAGCACGATGCCGACGCCTTCATCAGCCATCAGTGGGTTTCCCAGGCCGATGACGATCGTTGGTTTTGGTTCTGAAAATGCCATGGTTGCAGATTATATGATAAAGGTGTGTAGATGGAAATAAAAAAGCCGGGCTCTCCCCTTATTGGGCCCGGCTTTAGGGGTGTGATGAGGAGTGTTGAATCCTCATCACAAATTTTCTGCCGCCTGAAACTTCTCCTTATGCCGCAATAAAAATAAAACCACCTCAGGATGGCGTAAATGCGAGACATCTCACCATCTTTCCGTCCTCCAACCATTGACAATCAACTATATCAAGATGTTTCTGACGGTACAATCGTGGTAACTACGGGGTCATTCTAATGAAACTGGTTTCAACATCAAAAAAGGTGTTTTAAAGGTGTAACTTTCTAAAAAATGCCTGAAGAAATCTATTTTTAGGGATAATAAATGGGCAACTTCAACGCTTTTTGGGTCAGCTCGACGATATTGTCGACAGCGAGTTTTTTCATGATATTGGCTCGGTGATCCTCAATTGTGCGTACAGAGCGATCCGTCTCAAAAGCGATTTCTTTGTTGCTCATGCCCTGCATGAGTTGCTCAAGGATATCTTTCTCACTTTTAGTCAAGACTTTAGTAGCCGTGATATCCTGCATCGCTCCTTCAATGAAGTCCTGCTCCGGGAAAATCTCAGCGGTCATCTCGACCCAGATGGGGGACCCGTCTTTGTGTTTGAGCTCCAACTGGAAGCCGTGGACTCGCTTATTTTTTTTGAGTGCCTCAATGAACGACTGTCTTTGCTGTGGGTCCATATAGCTCTCTGTGACAGAGAAGTTGTTTATGTATTCGGCTTCATTGGCGTAGCCGAACAGGCGTGAGGCGGCTCGACTGCAATCCAGAAGCCTCCCGTCGCTGATACGGGTTCGGAACAGTGCGGCTCGGGCATGTCTATAAAGTTCTTTGTATTTTTTCTCGCTTTCCGACAACTTTTCTTTAAGTTCCTCTTGCTCAGTCAGGTCATACAGCGAGACGATTCGAATGGGTTTTTTGTCTTGCACAGCCTCTCTGCAATGCACCATTACAGGGAAAATTGTGCCGTCTTTTTTCATTCCATAAGTTTGGTAGATTTTAAAGTATCCGGAGCTGATTTTTTCTTTAACAGTGTCACGGCATTGCGGTGCGACCATTTCCATCATCGGGAGCTTTTTGAGTTCCTCTGATGTATAGCCGTACATATCCAGCAGTTGTGGGTTGACATCGATAATGTGATTGTCTAGGTCATGGATAATAATCCCCTCAAAGGAAGCAGCCGCCAACTGTTTAAAACGAGCTTCACTGTTAATGAGTTTCAGCAGCATTTTTTTTTCTTTGGAGATATCGCAGAAAACACCCAGGATGATTTGTGTGTTGTCGATCTCAATGACCGAACTACTGATACGAACGGGAATATCATGACCGTCCTTGTTACGCACATAAGTCTCTTCAGTGAGAGGGGCAATTTTGAGATGAAGGCTCTTTTGAAAGAATGCTTGGTACTTTTGAGATTCTTCGGGGGGATGAAGTTTCGTTTGATGCATTCCGATGATCTGATCGACCGGAATCCCGAGCAGTTCAGCAGCTTTGTTATTGGCTTCCAGGATGATCCCTGTTTTCCTATCAGCAACAAAAATGGCATCCGGGGCAGTTTCGATCAGGTGTTTGTACTTCAGGTGGCTTTGCTGGTATTGCTCCAAGGTCTGTCGAAAAAGAGAAGGAGCCGATGGTTCTTTTGAGACGGTGGATTTAGGATGAATCTGCTCGAGAAAGAGATTTCGTTTCTCGATGATGTCACATCCCAGACAAGGGTCATTCGAGAGCATCTTCTCTCTAGTGTCGATTTCACTCATATCTTGTCTTCTAATGGTACCTTAAGCGTAAGCCAAAAAGCCGTTCTTCGCACAAAAAAGGCTTTTCCTATCCTAATAAAAACAAAAAAAGCTGTATTATTGCATTTTACTATGAATTGAAGACAAGTTCAATACGTGGAAACTACGGGGTTTGTTTGGTGGATTTAAAATTATTATGAAAAAAGCCCCGGGATTAACCGGGGCTTTCTTCATTTCAGCAGATTTTTTAATACGCACAACTACTTAGGTAGTTCTGCCGGTAGGACATCCTCGATGTGGAGATCGCCGTAGATGACACGGTAAGTCTCAGAATCAACAGGACGATACCAGAAGATGGGGGTTTGGGCGTCACCGACATCCACGTTTTCACCGGCATAACGCCAGTTGCTGGATGGGGGTAACTGAGCGATAAACAACATGCCGTTATACATAACCTGGGGGTCGACCTTGCCCATGGCTTCGGGGTTCAATTTTCCTTCCGCGATCAGGTCCATGACCAGTTTGCTGAACTGAGGCCCCATGCTGATCGGCTGATAGATGCCGTTGGTTGAGGCCTCGCCCCAAAGCCGGAGAAAATCGACCAGATTCTGCTCGGTGTTTTGGCTGTTTGCTTGGAATGCCTTGAGCGGGGTGTAACCCTCCGGCGGGGTCAGGTCAAACAGGGCGTCATCCAGTTCCATATCGAAGCTGATATTGTTCATAACAGAGTTCATACCGGGGGAACTGGGGTATTCCTGTTCAACCTGAACCAGTTCCTTGCTTTCCGGATTGATCCAGATGGTCGTAACCACATCTTCATCAAAGACACGGTACCCCTCGACGCCGATGCCGTTGATGCGGGCCGCCCCCAGTTCTTCATCGGCTTTTTCCGGTAGCCGCCGCAGTGATTCGATGGCGGCGAACTGGTCGGGCGAACCATTTTGGGCAGTCGTATCGAACTCGGCGGTAAGGTATTGCTGGGTCGGCGGCACAAGACTGAGCTGTTTGCCTAGAGGATAGTTCAGGATCGTGATGTAGCCGTCTGCGGTTGTGGTTCGCAGCAGCCCGGGATCTTTGAACAGCCAGTCTGTTTTGACGGTTTCGCCCGTTTCTGTGTTGGTCGATGTAATGAGTGTGTACGCCAGTGTGCGGGCGTTTCGTAGGCCCTGGACAACCTGAGCATAGGCAGATGGCGTTCCTACAAGTTGCACACCCAGCATGACCGCGATAAGAATGGTTGCGGCCGTTGAAAGTTTAAAGGTTCTGTTTTTCATAATCGTTCTCCAAATAGTCGGCTCAGGACCGGTAACCGGTGTTCCCTGTGCCGCATCCAGTCGGTCGAGCAGATCGTTCAGGACGGCCTGATTGACCTTTGGATCGGTTTTGATTTGTGTGTTTTTGATACGCTGTTTTATTTTCTCTGTCGGTCTCATGCTATTTCCTCACTATTTAATAATGACCGCAGTTTCGTAATACCATATCGATATCGGCTCATAACGGTTTTAACGGATGTTTCCTGCAGCCCGGCGATCGTACTGAATTTCATCTCGCCCTGAACGCGTAAGATAACGGTTTCACGCTGTTCATAGGGCAGGGTGGTCATCGCTTCGCAGAGTTGCTCAAACGCTTCGTCCTGAAGTATCCACTGGTCGGGCCGTTTCAGGTCCGAAGTAGGCGGGTCGATCCCGTCGATATTGACGGTGCCGTGGCGGGCCTTGGTTCGGTGCAGATTTCGGATTTTGTTGACCAC
>CALKKA010000166.1 GCA_937995495.1 uncultured Phycisphaerae bacterium | reverse complement strand
CAACAGCAATAACGGTATAAGTGTAAACAGTATCTTCTTCATCACGATCTCCCAAACGACTTAAACAAAAAGTATAGACTCAAAGCACAATAAACTTTTTGATTGGTAAAAGGAGTTCGGCTCGGTGACATGAAACTTCATTAGAGCACTGAACAGCTTTTACGATCCCAAAAGGACTTTGCGCTTCCCAAAAGAGCAATTCATTCGCCTTACGGCTCAATCAATCCAACTCTCCTGTGTGTCGAAATCGTGCCTCCACGCATGATTTAACACAATCTATCCTTATCCTCGTAAAAGTCTTATTCCGTACCTCTTCCGTGCTACTTAGAAATGAAGTTTTGTTTGATGTGTAACCTTAATCAAAAAAACTTCCTGCATTACAAATAAGATTCAGTTTTCAAAAATCCAAATAGATCTTTCCAAACCTTACCTCTGGCAGTAAGTCTTTCCAACGTCTCCCCAAAATGAAACTGCATAAAAACAGAAAAAAACAACTCAATAATTACTAATGGTTTCTTTCTTCCAACTCCCCCATGAGTTTGATGCTCTAATTAAAGCAAATAAACGGTGTAAAGTCAAGAAGAAAATAGCCCCTTTTTCACTTTTTCTGATCAGCCGTCGAAAACACAAACACATCTCTATAAAAAACAACGAGTTACGTGCCTAATTTTTAAACGTCTATATGTCTTTCCCTTGTATGTATCGTCCTATATTTCGTATCGCCTGACGAAGCCGATTTTCATTTTCCACAAGAGAAATGCGCATATAGTGCTCGCCGTTTTCTCCGAAAGCCCGACCCGGAGCAATGACAACATTGGCCTTTTCCAGCAAGTCCATTGAGAACTCGATACTGCCCTTTCCTTTAGAATGCTCCTCAGGAACACGCGTCCAGACAAACATCGAAGCGCGGGGTACTTCGGTCTCCCAGCCAAGGCGTTTGAGGCCTTCACAAACCACATCCCTGCGAGACTGATACTTTTGATTTTGCTTTTGAATGTCGTCGTCACAATGCCGCATTGCGATGATACTAGCGATCTGGATCGGCTGAAAAATCCCGTAATCATAATACCCTTTGACAGTCGCTAATGCATCAACCATCTCTCTGTTGCCGGCCACGAATCCTATCCTGAAACCAGCCATGCCATAGGGCTTGCTCATGGTCGTAAACTCGACTCCCACATCTTTGGCTCCTTTTGCTGATAGGAAGCTGGGGGGTTGATAACCATCAAAAGCGGTTTCCCCATAGGCAAAGTCATGGATCACGGCAATCCCAAAACGCTTGGCCAAGGCAACAACCGTTTCGAAAAAATCCGGTTCCACAGTCATTGTCGTAGGATTGTGTGGATAGTTCAAAATCAGCAATTTCGGTTTTGGGAACAGGTGCTCGCACACATATGAAATGGTATCCAGAGACTTTTGGTCGTTGCCCAGAGGCACCTTGATAACATTGCCACCTGCCAATGCAACAGCGTAAATATGTATTTGAAATGCCGGGTCCGGCACAATCGCGGTATCTCCAGGGCCTAGCATAGCAAGGCACAGATGACTAAAACCTTCTTTGGAGCCAATGCAGGCCAGAACCTCTGTATCTGGATCCAGACTGACACCCCACTTTCGTTCATACTTCAGTGCCATTTCCCGCCGAAGATTATAAATCCCCTTAGATGCACTATAGCGATGATTTCTGGGATCCTGAGCCGCCTCACAAAGCTTGTCAACAACTAGAGGCGGCGCTCCATCCAAAGGATTCCCCATCCCTAAATCGATAATATCTATATTCTGCTGTCGCTTTTCCAGTTTTAAGGCATTCAACTTGCCAAACAGATACGGTGGCAGTCGTTTGATCCTCGAAGCGGTTTCAATTTTAAATTCAGGGGCCATTATCGTCTTTTCTAATATTTTTTCGTATTATCCCTATGTAAAAGCTCAAGCCAGAGCCACAAAGACTCTATCACTTATATCGACTATAGGCGAGAAATCAAAACAAAAAATGGTGATTAGAATTTCCAAGACAGAGTCAAAGCACCAAAGCTGTCTTTGCCGCTCTGTTCTTCAAATTCTTGCGTAAAGAATGTTTGGGAATATCCAATTTCGAGTTTTTTATACTGGTAGACTGCTCCGACCTGGAACTCGCCCACCAACGGTTCGGTGTCCAAACCCGTCAAAAAGCGATTATGCTCGATCGCCTTTCCGGTCACACGGGCAAAAAGATAGCCGGACCGCGTGGTTTCATCTTTTCTCAGCGTAGAAATCCCCGACGGCAGCGCCAGTCGGGCTGGTCCAAATGTGTTGTCAAGATTGAATCCATATCGAACTGTCATACCCGCCTGCAGATGACGGTGAACGGACCCCGCCGTAAAACCGTATTCTGCAATAAAATCGGTCGATTCGGTCGGCTTAAACCAGCCATCCTGAAGGCGCTGTTTACGCATAAAGGTCAGATCGACCGCTAATTCGTCACTTAACTGGTCATCCCAGCCAATCGGTTCGTCTGAATCAAGAAAATTATGAATCGATTTCTGGACCCGTTCTGCCTTTGAAGAGGGACCGATAACGCCGACATTGAGTTCAAGATGATCCAACCTGCGATCGGTCGCCCGCTGCGCAAACATTCCTGTATACAGCCATCCGGCGTAAACCATGTCATCGTCACTGCGTTTTTCCGGTTCATCCACATGGTCCGGCGTGTAAATATTTTGCCCGAGAAAAAATCCGACTGCCGTATCGACGGGCTGGTCTGCATTGGTAAAGTGCCACTGTGAGAAATCCTCAAGCCACTGCCAATTCGGCTGAGTCAGGTACACAAACTTGGTTCCGTGAGTGTAGTGTCGATCTGTTTTGTGATTGGGCTTCAGCGTCCGGCTGTCATTTTCCAGATAGAGCGAAATGGCATCCTCAGCAAAAGCAGACGCCGAAAAAAGAACAAGGAAAATGCAAACTAAGCTCGCCCCCCCACCCCTTCTGAATCCCTTCAACTCCATACTTCTACTCCCATTCAATGGTGGCTGGCGGTTTGCTCGACACATCGTAAACTACGCGGTTGACGCCGCGAACTTCATTGATAATCCGGCTTGCGATTCGGCCCAAGACCTCATGCGGTATATGGGAAAAATCAGCTGTCATAAAATCGGTTGTTTCCACGCATCGCAAGGCAATGACATGCTCATAACTCCGCTCATCCCCCATCACGCCCACCGTTCCGACCGGCAGCAGAACCGCCAATGCCTGACTGATCTGGCGGTATAAACCGGCCGCTCTGATCTCCTCGATCAGAATATCGTCCGCCTCACGAAGAATCGCCAGCTTTGATTCGGTGATATCACTCAGCACACGCACGGCCAGGCCGGGCCCCGGGAACGGATGTCGCCAAACCATTTCCTCCGGCAAACCCAAGTATTCACCCACCAGACGAACCTCATCCTTAAACAAATCACGCAGCGGCTCTACCAATTCAAAACCCAACTCCTCCGGAAGACCGCCGACATTATGGTGCAGTTTGATATTCGCCGCCAGGTTGCCGTCCTTATTGCCCGACTCGATCACATCCGGATAGAGCGTCCCCTGAGCGAGGAATTTGGCATCTTCGATTTTGTCAGCCTCGGACTTAAAGGCCTCGATAAACTCGGCACCGATTATTTTTCGTTTTTCCTGTGGATCCGTTACCCCGGCCAACTTTCCGAGAAATTTCTTACCCCAGTCTACAGTGTGCAAGTCAATATGAAAATGTCCCCCAAACATCGATTCGACGCCAGTCCGCTCGTTTTTCCGCAATAAACCGTTATCCACAAAAATACACACCAACTGATCGCCTATCGCCTTGTGCAGCAGCGCCGCGGTAACGGCCGAATCTACCCCGCCGGAAAGTCCGCAGATCACGGTCGCATCGCCGACCTGCTTGCGTACATTAGCGACGGTTTCCTCCACAAAATCACTCATCTGCCAGTCACCTGAACATTCGCAGATGTCGTAGAGGAAATTCTTAAGAATATCTGCTCCACGCGGCGTATGGGTCACTTCCGGATGGAACTGGACACCAAAAAATTTGCCATCCTTATGCCGCACGGCCGCAAACGGGCACGTTGGCGTCGCAGCCAAAGAGGTAAAATCAGCGGTGAGTTGATTGACTTGGTCGCCATGACTCATCCAGACGCTTGTATGTTCGGGCAACCCCTTGAACAGATCGCCGTGGTTGGAGATATCCAGCGAAGTACGACCATATTCCCGGCTTTCGGCGGGTTTAATATCCGCACCGAGGATTTTAGAACCAATTTGCATTCCATAACAGATACCCAGTACCGGCACACCCAGCTCAAATATTCTCGGATCACATGTCGGAGCGTTTTCGGCATAGACACTGGCCGGACCGCCGGAGAGGATAATCCCCTGAACACCCAATTGTGCCAGCTTTTCGATCTTTACAGTGGGTTGATAGATCTGTGAATAGACTTTATGCTCGCGCACCCGTCTGGCAATGAGCTGGCCATATTGACTTCCAAAATCGATGATCGCTACAACTTCTCTTGGCATTATCCGTCACACTTCCCTGTTAATTTAAAAGACTACTTTTCAAAAGACTCATGACCGGAATAGTTTGGCGATTCCTTGGTAATCAGAATATCGTGCGGATGCGACTCGTTGACGGTCGCGGCACTGGTACGGACAAATTTGGCGTTTTTCCGCAGTTCATCAATTGTCGGAGTTCCACAATACCCCATGCCG
>CALKKA010000165.1 GCA_937995495.1 uncultured Phycisphaerae bacterium | reverse complement strand
TTCAGCTTTTGGAGAGACCCTTCAAGCTCTGTTTCACTGGCCAAATCAGATACGAGCACCCTTGCACCGGCTTTGACAGCGAATAAAGCGGAATCCAACCCTCCACCAAAGCGCCCCAAACCCATCACAAGAACCCGTTTATCCTGAAAAAACGCTCGATCTATCATTTTCTATTTCCTGTGAGCGTTAATTTTTTGCTTTCGCCAACTCGATCTTGGCGTCAATCGTGGCCTGCTCAATACACTTTTCCCAATTGTCGCCAAATTGCTCTTTGTATTGGGGCCTGTCGAAAGCATATAGAATTGACCGTGAAGCATTAATCAACGCTCCGAGGCCGTCCTGATCACAGAATCTCACACAGTCGGCAGCCGTCGCACCCTGCGAACCGAAACCTGGGACTAAAAACCAACACTTGGGATAGCGCCGCCGAAGTGCCGTTGTCATGTCTGGGCTGGTTCCACCAACAACCATGCCGATATTGCTATAACCAGAAGAGCCAAGACGTTTGCTCTGATTGGCAATTTCGCCAACTGCCGCGGCAAGTTTTTCGTACATTTTCACACCGGATGCATCGGCAAAATCCTGAATGGCTCCGGCACTCGGATTACTGGCACGGACCCAAACAAAAATGCCTTTGCCCTGCTCATTTGCAACATCTGCAAAGGGGAGAATACCGTCAGCGCCGGCAAAACCGTTCACGGTAATCGCATCCGGCGTAATTATCCCCTCCATATCCAAAAATTCCGGGTTCTGAAGATGTGCCTCCGCGTATGCGGCCGCAGTATGCCCGATGTCGCCGCGTTTGACATCTCCGATGACCTCCAGGCCCAATGCTTCGGCCTCAGAAACTATAGCATAGTAGGTTTCCATTCCATCCCAAAGATAACGCTCAAAGTACGCAACATTGATCTTAACGGCAGGAACCAAAGGAGCCACCACTTTAAGGGTGCGGGTACAAAACTCAAAAAAAGCATCCACTGATGCTGCTGCATCAGTTTCATCGTTCATGTGCCGGTTTGTCCGGATCTGTTCCGGCAGTCGACCGTACACAGGGTCCAATCCGACGATCAGCGGGGTACTCTTCTTCTTCACTGCTTCTGATATGCGGTCTGCAAAATGATTCGCCATTTTATTACCCTTGAAAATTATTCGTATCAAAATGTTCTGTAATATTTTAGAATTAGCACTATAATCCGATTGTTTTTTGAGGGCAAGTAACAAATTGAGTAACTGTCATGAAAAATACTACATCTGAACAGAAAAAGAGCTCATCCAGCACAGGGTTCTGGCTTTGGGGCCTGAGTGCCATTACAGTTGGCATCCTAACAGGCATTTGTATTCTATTATGGTATACCCCGAGGGCTTATAAACCGTTCCAGACTGAGAATCCCGAGCAGGTTAGTCTCTATCTGACACATGAGCTCGGACCCAAATTTTTCAATCAAATACAACGAAACGAACCATTCGAACTCATTATACCGCAGTCAGGACTCAATGACATTGCCAGTCGATGGGAGTGGCCGCAGCAGTTCGGAGAGATGTCATTCTCCGACCCCTATATCACTTTTTCAAATCACTCCATTTTTCTTATGGGTACCCTGACATACAAAGAAGTCTCATCCGTTATTACAATCATCGCAATTCCTGTGATGGATTCTGATGGAAAAATCAATCTGAATATCCAGTCCGTTCGTTTGGGAATGGTACCGGTTAGAGCACTCATTACCAAATTGGCACAAAAAGCTTTTGAAGACAACCGAAACTCTTTCGAAGACGACCCAAAAACAGAGGAAAATATCCAAGCCATCATTCGCAACGAACCCTTTGACCCGATATTCTCGTTTCCTGATCACTGGGTACGAATTACTGATTTCTCTATTGAGGAGGGGGAACTAAAGCTTACACTTGTGTCCGAAGAGGCTTAGCGTCTTGTGTAAGTGCTTTTTTAACCACATACCTTATCGGACACATCCATCAGCAGCAAAATTATTATCATTTTCTATTTCAAGTCATTTGCTTACGTGGCATTTTTTATCGGCCTCTTTATTCACCTCTCAATAGCCTTATCCTATTAAGTCGATATTCTGCAGGATAAGCTTATTACTAGGTTTAGTAAGGAATTTCACTATGTTATTACGGGAAAAAATCCTGATTGTTTTACTTGCTATGCTCTGCTGTTACGGAAGCATGGAGTTTTTCGTATTGAAGAACTTCATTGCCCCAGAACTTGAAAAACAGGAGCGTCAACAGGCCAGAGAAGATTTAAGACGATGCACCGATGCCATTCAGACCTGGTTAACAAGTGTCCAGAAAGAGATTTCACTGCTAAGTCAATCGGGACAGCTTCATTCCCAGATACAATCGCCTTCTGCCAATTCAATGGATTCAATATCAGCAAAATTTGATTTAGATTTTATGGCGATCTATAATAATAATTGGGATCAAATGCATTGCAAGGCAGATCAGGCAGTATTTGAAGCCATAGAAGAAACCCTTTTTGCCCTTAAGAACCCTGTCATTGATAAGAATATCCCCGGATACTCCCGTAAGGCGCTGGTTCGACATCAGGGCCATCTTTTGTTTATTATATCCGCACCGATTACCCGGTCTTCTCTTAGTCAAACGGTTGAAGGAACAGTTGTGGCCGGGCAATTTTTGACCCCAAGGCGTCTCGAAGCAATTCGTGATCAACTCCAACTGAATTTCAACTGGGATTTTATAAACCCGGATCATATCATCGGTCAAAATAAAGACATTATTCGGCGCGTCAATGCAGCGGAGCCGTTCGATCTGATTCCCATTGGGAAAGAATTTTTACAGGCATCAGGTGTTTTTTATGATTATCAGAAAAAGCCGGTTCTGGTGATCAAAACCTTTCAAGACCGCATGATCAGCCGACAAAGTCTGCATGTCATGCTGATGGTCCTTTGCGGCAAAATCATCGGCGGCGGCTTTTCTGTTTTATTGCTTACCTGGCTCTTGCAACGCGTCTTTATCAATCCGGTCATCAGGCTCATTAAGCACATTGTCAATATAGAACACCCTGGAAAGAGAAAGAACGCACCGCTTTTTTCTCGTAAAGATGAGATCGGAACACTGGCTAATGAATTCAGCCAAATGTGCCAACGACTCCAAAACGCACAAGTAAAGCTGATGGAAAAGTCTTATCTCTCGGGCATCACGGAAATGTCTTCGGGCATCCTTCACAATGTTCGTAATGCTTTGAGTCCAATTACCACACGAATTGAACGGATCAAGGGACAATTCAAGACCGTTCCGCTGGAAAATCTGGAAAAGGCACAATTCGAATTGCAGCACAGCGGTCTGGACTCAGAACGTCGCAAAGATTTAATGCGATTTGTAGACCTGACATTCCAAGATGTCCTGATGAATCTCAGTGATATGGTAACCGGACTGGACGATTTGTCAGAGCAGGTCTTACAGATTGAAGACATGCTAAACATCCAGCGGACTTTTGGCAGAGAAGACAAGCCGGTGGAGTTCATCGAACCGACGGAGTTGTTAAATAAAGCTCTAGAAATGGTTCCTGAGAGTGTCCGGGATGATTGTCGTATTTCGATTCATTCCAGAATCAAAAAGCTTCCGGCAATTCCAGTAGAACCGACAACTTTTGTACAGATTCTACAAAATCTATTGATCAATGCAGCCGAATCTTTGGAAAAGGAAGGCCCATTGTATCGGAAGATACATATTTCTGCTGACATCGAGACAGTCGAAGAAAGACAAATGCTGCACTGGCAGATACAGGACAACGGCGGCGGAATTCCAAAAGAAAAAATTCATCAGATTTTTGAACGGGGCGCGTCCTCCAAACGAAAGGGGTTGACAGGAATCGGGCTGCACTGGTGTGCCAATACCCTGACTGCCATGAAAGGCCGTGTTTGGGCTGAAAGCCAAGGGCTGCATTGCGGGGCATTGTTCCACATCCTCATCCCAATGGCCCCGGAAGAAGAACTGCTTGAGACAATCCAGGAGACAATCGAATGAAATTGAAAGTGCCGAACAGACGCAAAAAGGAACTTAATAATCGGATTCTTCTGGTTGATGATGAGCCGCTGATTCTGGATGAATTAGGGAAGGTTTTATCTCCTTCCGAAGCAAGTAATACAGAACTTAATGAACTTGAAAATCGTCTATTCAATAATTCAAAAACGAATAGAAGAAAAGCCGCTTCTTACAATGTTTGCTGTTGCTGTCAGGGTGATGAAGCTATCCATGAAGTAGAAGAATCCATTGAAAAAAACGAACCGTTTGCGGTTGCCTTTATTGATATTCGCATGCCCCCGGGGCCGGATGGGGTTTCGACCGCCGAAGAAATCAGAAAACTGGACCCCAATATCCAAATCGTAATGATGACGGGCTATTCGGACTTTGATATCAGCGAAATTGCTCATCGAATTCCACCAGAAGACAAGCTGCTTTATATGCAAAAGCCAATTCACTCACAGGAAATTCGTCAGTTTGCCCTGGCTTTGGCCGCCAAGTGGCAATCTGATTATCTTCTTCACCTGCAAAATCAGAAATTGACCGAAAGCAACGAGTATCTCAAAGAGCACGACCGTCTCAAGAGCGAATTTGTGATGACCGTTTCGCATGAATTACGAACGCCCCTGACCATCTTCAAAAACATCCTTTCGAATGCCATGGCCGGTGTCATGGGCAAGGTTCCACCGAAGTTGCTGAGAAATCTTGAAATGGCAGATGAAGCGATTGGTCGACTGACCAGCATTATTAATGATTTTCTAGATGTATCAAAGCTCGAAGTGGGAAAAATGAAAATGCATCCCGAAATTCTCTGTGTCCAGCATACTATCGAAAAACTCGTTGAAATGATCAGTTTTGTAACAGACTCTAAAAATATTCAACTCGATCTTCAGGTACCGAATAACGAACTTTTTATCAATGCGGATTACGAACAAATCACCCGCGTCATCAATAATATTATTGAAAACGCGACCAAGTTTGTCCTTGAAAATACGGGAAAGATTTTAATCGAGATCGAAGACCGAGGTGAACGCGTCGGCATAAACATCCGCGACAACGGGCCGGGAATTCAGGGCGATGACAAAGAAAAAGTATTTGACCGCTTTGTTCAAGTGGAGAAACATGTCGGTCCTGGTAAGCACGGAACGGGACTGGGATTGGCAATCTGCAGAGATTTGATCCAATTACACAGCGGCCGAATCTGGATTGAGGATAATCCCGGCGGCGGAGCGGCTTTCAAGATCCTGTTGCCGAAATATGAACCCCAAGAGCAAAAGCAAAACGCCCTAACAACTGAGTCCACCGAGGAAGCCGTTCGCGTGTAACCAGTAGAATCAGTCTCCGCTGGTATCGAGGATCGACATAAAGGCCTCTTGCGGGATATTAACCATCCCGATAGACTTCATGCGTTTTTTGCCCTCTTTCTGCTTTTTCAGCAGCTTCATTTTTCGTGTCACATCCCCACCGTATAGCTTGGCAGTCACATCCTTGCGATAAGCACGAATCGTTTCACGGGCGATGATCTTGCCGCCAATGGCCACCTGCAATGGAATTTCAAATTGATGCTTAGGAATCGCCCGCCGCAGCTTTATCAGCAAACGCCGACCGCGTACTTCGGCCTTGCTGCGATGCACGATCAAGCCCAATGCATCGACGGGCGTGCCATTAACAAGAAAATCAATCCTGACAAGATTTGCCTTTTGAAACTCCAAAAATTCATAATCCATGGTCGCATAGCCGCGGCTGATGCCCTTGAGGACATCATAAAAATCATACACAATCTCCGCCAGCGGCGCCTTGTATTCCATAATCACGCGCGTGGGGCTGAGATATTCTGTTTTGAGCAAGGTACAGCGGCGGTCTTCGGCCAGTTTCATAATCCCGCCGATGCTCTCGCTGGTGGTAATAATTTCCAACCGCACCATCGGCTCGCGAATTTCGGCGATTTTCTGAACCTCCGGCAGGACGCTCGGCGAATCGATCTTTGTGACATCGCCCAGGGTCGTTAGCACTTCATAGCTTACCGTTGGGGCTGTCTGCAGCACATCGATATCACTTTCGCGTTCCAGCCGTTCCTGCACGATTTCCATATGCAACAGACCCAGAAATCCACAGCGAAACCCAAAGCCCAACGCCGGTGAACTCTGCGGCACAAAACTGAAGCTGGCATCATTGAGGGCCAGTTTTTCAAACGCCGCCCGCAATTTTGGGTAGTCAGTCGTTCCGCCAGGGTAGAAATCCGAGAACACCATCTGCATCGGTGGCTGATATCCCGGCAGTGGCGATTGGGCCGGGTCGTTGTCATCGGTGACGGTGTCGCCAATAGTTACATCCGCTAGTTTCTTGATATTGGCAACGATATAGCCCACCTCGCCGGTTCCGATTTCCTCGACCGGAGTCATCTGTGGCGTAAGCTTACCCAATTCCGATATGCTGTAAGTCTTACCGGAACTCATAAAGCGGATTTTCTGCAGCTTTCGCAATTTGCCCTCAAAAACACGGACATGCACAATCACGCCGCGATATTCGTCCACATGGCTGTCATAGATCAGCGCGGCAGTCTGTTTGTCGGATTTATCTTCGGGCGGCGGCAACTTCGTAACAATCGCCTCAAGCAGCGCATCCACACCCTCGCCGGTCTTGGCACTGATGGGGAAACATTCTTCTTCGGTAATGCCAATGACCTGTTCAGTTTCTTCGATGACACGGTCCGGTTGGGCCGCGGGAAGGTCGATCTTGTTGATGACGCCCAATATTTCACAACCGCTTTCGACCGCCAGATAGGTATTCGCGACCGTCTGGGCCTCGACGCCCTGGCTGGCATCCACCACCAACAGCGCCCCTTCGCAGGCGGCCAATGAACGGGACACCTCATAATGAAAATCTACATGGCCCGGGGTATCAATCAGGTTGAGCATATAAATCTGTTCCTGATAGGCATAGTGCATTGTCACTGAAGATGCCTTGATGGTGATGCCCCGCTCCCGTTCCAGGTCCATATTGTCCAAAAACTGCTCTTTCATGTCGCGTTCGGTGGTGGCTCCGGTGCGTTCCATCAGTCGGTCGGCCAGCGTGCTCTTACCGTGGTCGATATGGGCGACGATAGAGAAGTTTCGTATATATTCAATTGGAATCGGTTCGATTTGCATCGCGGGAGAGTAGCAGGACAACCTCCCAATGTCAAGTCGTTTAATCATGACAGGCGTCGGCAAGAACGGAAGCAATTACTTTTCGAGCCCCTGCCTGTTTGAGTGTTTTGGCGCATTCGGCCAGCGTTGCTCCACTTGTGATGATATCGTCAATCAAGGCAACCGTTTTGTCCCCAAAGAGATGGCCCTTGCGGACCCCAAATGCCCCTTTAACATTTCGCCGACGCTGAGCAGAATTCAAATCCCATTGCTGCTTGGTATGTCGGACACGGACCAAGTCGGTCGAAATCGGAATCTGGGACAATCTCAGCTCTTTGGCCAGCAGATAAGATTGATTAAAGCCGCGCTTTATCCTTCGCCGCCAATGGAGAGGAACAGGAACAACGATGTCAATTTGTTCGGGTAAATGGGTAGCCGTTATGGCCTGCCGAAGCATCGTGGCCAGAGGAATGACCCATTCGGTTTTTTCAGAAAATTTCAGCGCCAGGATCATAGATCGAAGTGTCGATTCATAAGATCCTACCCGAATCACTCCATCATATTCGAACTGGAAATCTTGACATTGACCACATTTCCCTTGGACGATCCCATAAATGCTGACATCCCTGCCGCAGCGCCGACAATAGTCAGTTGAAACCACTCGGGAAAGATCCTGCCAGCAGGACTGGCACAACCTCTCATCTTCAGGAAGAATCGACTCCCTGCAAACGGAACACCGGCCAGGCCACAGAAAATGGCTACCAGCCTGAAAATAAGGTAGCATGTGAGGAAACAGATCAGCCCATCGCTCTTTTGCTGGGATCTTCATAGAGGCGCATTATAATAAAGCATGCAGCGGGATTTCAAGTCGAAAAGACTATTACCCAAAGGCTCAATAGGGTTATTTAGACTCTATATATCCGGCTTGGACGTTCCATTTGGTGACACTATAGTGCAATTTCTTTCTAGCTCCCACGGCGGGACCTCTTTGTTGGCCTTAAACAAGGGGCGCTTCTACACATTTCGGCCTTACTCAAATGATAAAGCAGAAACCGGTTTCCATGCTGTGTCCTTAACCTTTAAAACTCTTCGGATTCGTTTTTTATAAATAATTATCATTTTTTCATTGAATTCAACTCGCTTTTAAATATCCTGTTTGGCTATTGCTAAGGTCTTTCAAGAAAAGGGCCTATATTGAGTAATCGTTCTATCTAATTTGGAAAGGAAGCGGCGCTATGTCGGAAACAAAGAAGGGTATGGAATCTCTGCAGTCCGAGGGACGGAAATTCCCCCCGCCCGCGAATATTCAATCCAATGCATGGGTTGACAGCGTGGAACAGTATGAGACGATGTGGAAACAGTCTATTGACGATCCGGACGGTTTCTGGCTGGAACAGGCCAAAAGCTTGACATGGTTCAAGGAACCCACCCAGAGCTTAGAATACACCTGGGATACCAAAGCTCGCAAGATCGAGCACACCTGGTTCAAAGACGGTGAACTGAATGTCTCCTATAACTGCCTGGATCGCCATCTCTGCACACCCATTGAAAATAAAGACGCCATTGTCTGGCAAGGTGAGGATGAGGATGCCGTTCAGAAATTTACTTATAAGCAGTTACACACCGAAGTCTGCAAGTTCGCCAATGTCATGAAGGCAAAAGGCATTAAAAAAGGCGACCGCGTAGCGATCTATATGCCGATGGTTCCGGAACTGGCGATTGTGATGCTGGCCTGCACCCGTATCGGTGCGATCCACTCGATCATCTTTGGCGGTTTCAGCGCCGATGCCATCCAGGGTCGTGTTAATGACTCTGACTGTAAGATGCTGATCACCTCGAATGTCTCACTGCGTGCGGGCAAGCACATCCACCTGAAGAACATCGCTGACGAGGCGCTGGAAAAGTGCCCCACCATCGAAAATGTTATCGTGACTGAAGTCAACGATGAACCCTGTAACATGAAGCCAGACCGCGACCACTGGTACCATGACGTGATGGCCGAGGTCGATGCGGATTGTCCGGCAGAGCCGATGAATGCCGAGGATCCGCTATTTATCCTCTACACCTCCGGTTCAACCGGTAAACCCAAGGGTGTGGTTCACACCACCGGCGGCTACCTGCTGCATACGGCTGTCACTCATAAAAATGTTTTCAACATCCATGATGATGACATGTACTGGTGCACGGCCGATATCGGCTGGGTTACCGGCCACAGCTACATCGTGTACGGCCCGCTGGCTAATGGTGCCACCAGCTTAATGTTCGAAGGTGTCCCGACCTATCCCGACGCCGGTCGCTTCTGGCAGATCTGCGATAAGTTCAAAGTCACTGTCTTCTATACCGCTCCGACAGCCATTCGCGCTTTGATGCGTCTGGGTGAAGAGTGGGTGATGAAGTATAAACTTGATTCGCTAAGGATCTTGGGTTCAGTCGGGGAACCGATCAACCCCGAGGCATGGATGTGGTACTATGAAAAAGTCGGTCGCGGCAAATGCCCCATCGTGGACACCTGGTGGCAGACCGAGACTGGTGGTTTTATGATCACCCCGCTGCCGGGCGCGATGACCCTTAAACCGGGCAGTGCATCCCGTCCGTTCTTCGGCGTGGATCCGGTTGTTCTGCGTGATGACCGAAGCGAATGCGATCGAAACGAAGGCGGCAAGCTCTGTATCCGCAAGCCCTGGCCCGGCATGATGCGTACGATGTGGGGCGACCACGACCGCTTCATCGACACCTACTTCACAATGTACGATGATCTCTACTTTGCCGGTGACGGTTGCCGCATTGATGAAGATGGCGACTACTGGCTGATGGGCCGCATTGATGATGTTGTCAACGTTTCCGGTCACCGTATCGGTACAGCCGAAGTCGAAAGCGCATTGGTCAGCCACGACAAAGTGGCCGAGGCAGCGGTTACTCCCGTTCCACACGAAGTTAAGGGA
>CALKKA010000164.1 GCA_937995495.1 uncultured Phycisphaerae bacterium | reverse complement strand
TCCAGCCGCGGATGCACAATGGCTTCGGCTTCGGGAAGGGTGTCGCCCGGTTCGTGGTGGTCGGTGAGTATGACCTCGATACCCAGTTCGTGGGCCAGTCGCACCTCTTTAGTACCGGTAATGCCGCAATCGACGGTGATCATCAGCTCTGTCCCGTTGTCGGCAAGCTGCTGCACGGCGTCCGCGTTGAGACCGTAGCCCTCGTCGACCCGGTGCGGGATGTAATAATCGACCTGCGCCCCCAGCATTTTCAGAAGGTGCCACAGGATGGAAGTGCTCGTGATGCCGTCCACATCATAATCACCGTAAATAGATATCTTTTTGCCGGATTCGATCGCTGCCTTAATGTGTTCGGCGGCAGCGGGAATGCCGTACATCTGTTCCGGCTCGATCAGGTCGGTCAGCTTGGGGGATAAAAATGAACGGGCCATATCCGCTTTATGAAGATCCCGGTTGATCAGGACCTGGGCCGTCAGGGCCGAAACCCTCAGCGACGCGGCGAGCGTGGCCGCGTGATCGCTTTCCGGCTGAACCTGCCAGACCTTTTTTTGCATCCCTGCTGCTATCTTGCGCATGTCTTTTCAGACCCTCATGAATGGTGATAATTAGGCTAATGAGTATATCGACACAGACCGCAAAAGTCAATGAATCTTAATCGACGACACGGCGATCGATAACCGGTTGCAATATCGGGTGGGAAGTGTATAATCTGGCCGAGTTTTAAAGTGACAGAGGCAAAATCAATAGTTTTGGAGAATAAACGATGTTTGAAAAGCTTGAAATGGCTCCGGCAGACCCGATCCTCGGTCTGACAGAAGCATACAATAACGATCCTAACCCGGCCAAGATCAATCTGGGCGTAGGCGTGTATAAGGACGAAACCGGTGTGACGCCGATCATGACCTCGGTCCACAAGGCTGAAAAGATCATACTGGACACCGAAAAATCCAAGGGCTACCTGCCCATCTCCGGCGCCCCCGCCTATGGCAAGGTTGTCCGGGAATTGCTGTTCGGTGCTGACGATGCCTATCCGGCCGCCACCGCTCACACCCCCGGCGGCACCGGGGCCCTGCGGGTGGCCGCACAGTTTCTCAAAAAGTTCAATCCCAACGCCGCCGTCTGGGTCAGCGATCCGACGTGGGCAAACCATAACGGTATCTTTGGTGATGCGGGTTTTGAGGTCAAAAAATACACCTACTACAACGCCGAAGACCGCAACTTGAATTTTGACGGCATGCGCGCTTCAATGCAGCAGATACCCGCCGGCGATATCATCATCCTGCACGCCTGCTGTCACAACCCCAGCGGCATCGATCCAACACTCGACCAGTGGAAACAGATCGCACAAATGATCAACGATAAGAAACTGCTGCCGCTGATGGACTTTGCCTATCAGGGACTCGGCCGCGGTCTTGAAGAAGACGCGGAAGGCCTGCGCACTGTCGCTGCCGCCGTGGATGAGGTGGTGGTTTGCAGTTCGTTCTCGAAGAACTTCGGCCTGTATAAAGAACGCGTCGGTGCGATCACCCTCAAAGGCGCGAGTGCTGACGATGTAAACAAGGCATTCAGCAATCTGAAAATAATCATCCGCCGCCTGTATTCTAATCCGCCCAGTCACGGCGGGGCGATCGTTACCACGATCATGAACGATCCCGCGCTGCGGGCCGAATGGGAAGGCGAAGTCGCTCAGGTCCGCGGCCGCATCGCCGAGATGCGCCAACTGTTCGTTGATACCCTGAAAGCCAAAGGCGTGACCCAGGACTTCTCATTCCTGACCGGTCAGTGCGGCATGTTTTCGTTTAGCGGATTGAATCCCGACCAGGTCAAAACGCTCAAGGAAAAACACAGCATCTATATCGTCGGCTCCGGCCGCATCAATGTCGCGGGCATGACCAAGGCCAACATGGACCCACTCTGTACCGCTGTCGCAGAAGTATTGTGATTAACAAATGAATTCGATGATCGCTAAAAGCCCGGCCACTGCCGGGCTTTTTTGATGCTTTTGCTCCATCCGCGCAGAGTTGTTTCACCGCATCCGCATCCAGTGGCCTGGCATTGGGACCGGTCAGCAAAATCCGGCAGGCCAATTCGAAGAAGACCGCCTTTTGGATGGCGTCATTAAAATCTTGATGGTTCAGGTTAAAATTGGTGAAATGATTGGCGTCGAAAGGTAGATTCATATATTGTGAGCGCTTAAATGGGAAATTCGAAATAATAGAAAGGGAATAAAAATGCCAGAGGTAGATGTAAACAAGCGGGGAAAAAATTATTATACCGATATACCCCAAGAAACGCCCGGTTTTTTTCTTAAAGGCAGCGGTAATTTAGACTGGGGAATGAAACACCGTCTTGCGCAGGTATTTAATCCTGTCTCTGGGCGAACGGTGATGCTTGCTTTTGACCATGGGTATTTCCAGGGACCGACAACCGGCCTGGAACGCATTGATCAGACAATTGTACCCATCGCACCTAAATGTGATGCACTTTTCTGCACACGAGGTATTTTACGCTCACTGGTTCCGGCGGATATTCAAAGGCCGGTTTTTTTAAGAGCCAGCGGGGGTCCAAGTATCTTGAAAGAACTCTCGGATGAGCAAATCGCGATGGATATTGAAGATGCCATTCGACTGAATGCATCCGGAATCGGTATTCAGGTCTTTATTGGGGGTGAATATGAAACACGGTCTGTACACAATATGACGCGGTTAGTTGATATGGGTATGCGGTACGGCATACCTGTCATGGCCGTTACGGCTGTCGGCAAGGAGATGGTTCGAGATGCCCAATACTTTCGTTTGGCGTGTCGGATGTGTGCTGAGTTGGGTGCCCAGGTCATCAAGACTTACTTTGTACCCGAAGGCTTTGAAACCATAACATCATCCTGCCCTGTACCGATTGTGATGGCCGGCGGCAAGAAGTTGCCGGAACTTGAAGCGCTGACCATGGCCTATCATGCCGTTCAACAGGGAGCATCGGGTGTGGATATGGGCCGTAATATTTTCCAGTCGGATGCCCCCATAGCCATGATGGAAGCCGTGAATAAGGTCATCCATGAGGACATGAGGCCCAGGGATGCACTGGATTTGTTTAACACCTTAAAAAATGAAAAATAAAGAAACCATTGAAAAACTGAAAAGATCATCTCCGCAGTTAAGTGTGGGCATTCTGACTGCGGAGATGATGAATCTCAGTTCGGAAATTCAACTGCTTGAAAAGGCGGGGATCCAACTGCTTCATATCGATGTGATGGATGGCGCTATCTGGCCAAAGATTACGGTGGGTGCCCCTTTTCTTTCAGGTCTTAAGACCACGATGCTGAAGGATGTACATCTGCTTATCGATAAACCCGAAAAGCATATCGAAGCATTTGCCAAGGCCGGGGCTGATATCATCGTTTTCTCCGTTGAATATTGTACGGATATCAGCCAAGCGTTAAAGATGATCAGTCGAATGGAAAACGTCAATGACACCGACAACGGGATATTGCGGGGGGTGTCACTGAATCCTCAAACGCCCATAAATGTTATCGCTCCGGTGATGGACGATATTGATGTCGTTGTGCTTCTGGCCGTTGGCCCGGAGACCGGTAAACAAAGCTTCATTTCTGATCTGTCAAAGAAAATTACCGAACTGAAACAACGAAAAGAAGATGTTGTCATTTTTGTTGATGGGGCTATTAAGAAAGATAATGTCGCTGAGGTTGCAGCAATGGAGCCGGACGTGATTGTGACAGGCAGCGCAGTCTTTGACGGTAAAGATGCTGCAGGGAATCTTAAGTCTATGATGGAGGCGATCGATGAGTGAGCTTTTGAAGGGTAAAATTGCAGTGGTGACGGGTGCAGCAGGCGCGATTGGATATGGAATCTGTCAGGTTCTCCTGGAAAATGGGGCGACCATCGTGGCAACGGATTTGCCGGGTGAAAAGCTTGATGCGTTTGCTGAAGACCTGGATAAGCTTGCCCAGGGTCAGTCGATGGGATTGCCGATGGATGTGACAAATGTAGATTCAGTTGCCACAGCACTGGATGAAACATTGTCTCAGTACGGTCAACTGGATATTCTGGTTCATAATGCCGGCCTTGCGCATGTTTCCAAAATTATTGACATGGATATTGAGAAATTTCAGTTTCTTGAGAAGGTCAATGTGGAGGGTACGTTGATTGTGCTTAAAGAGACGGGACGAAGAATGATTGAGAAGGACGCAGGGGGTGATATTGTCATTATGTCAACAAAGAATGTTCCTTCTCCCAGCGCGGGCTTCGGTGCCTACAGTGCCACCAAGGCGGCCTGTCATCAGTTGGGTAGGATTGCCAGTCTGGAATTTGCTCCGCATGATATTCGAGTGAACATGATCGCCCCGGATGCGGTATTTTCAGAAGGTAAATATAAATCTGGCCTTTGGGACTTAGTCGGTGAAGATCGCATGAGGGCACGTGGTATGAATGAAGAAGAACTTCATCAATACTATCGTGAGCGTAATCTGCTCAAAGCGGCCGTAACGGGAAGGCATGTTGCCAATGCGGTACTTTTTTTTGTTTCTAGACAGAGTCCGACAACAGGGGCGACGATTCCTGTCGATGGCGGTCTGCCTGACGCAACACCACGGTAATTTGTAAATTCAGGAGCGACATGAAAACAACTCTTGAGAAGCTGATATGGCTTTCCGGGTCGGTCGGCAGCGATAAGGATCTGGCTGTGGGTACCGGCGGGAACACCTCAGCGAAAACAGATGATCAATCTGCAATGTATATAAAAGCAAGCGGCACGGCTCTGGGTGCTGTCGATGAATATAACGGTTGGCGCAAGGTAGATACCAGGGCTGTTCTTGATCTGATGGTTGATCCGGAGCTGCTTAAGATGAATGCCACCGATCGAGAAGTGGCTGTGGCTAAGAAACTGGTGAATGCTTGCGTTGACGGTTTGGGCAACGAACCGAGGCCGTCCGTAGAATCTACACTTCACTCGTTTACGGGTCACTATGCTGTTCATTTGCACGCATTACCATCGCTTGCTTATGTCTGTGCTAAAGAGGGAGAACGGGCGGTTCGAAAGCTTTTCAGCGACAAGGCAACCAAACCTTTATGGGTTCCATATGCCAATCCAGGTTTTGATCTCGGTGTGATGGTAAAGAAATATTACGATCAATATGGA
>CALKKA010000163.1 GCA_937995495.1 uncultured Phycisphaerae bacterium | reverse complement strand
CTTTCAGGGCAAAAAGATTGGCCGCATGGTCAGCGTCGTTAAAGACATAACTGGTTGTCTGATAGATCGGTACCGCACGACTCAGTGTCGTGCTGTCAACTTCCTGACCTGCATGCAAAGCCAGCGTTTCTAATTTGTATTCTTTTTCTTCCATTGTCATTATTCCTTATGCTCTGAGTAATAGTATTCTTTATTTCGGGATAACCGCTAACATTCGGTCCAGCGAGCGTTTTGCTTTGGTGCAAACAGGCTCCGGAACCGTGATCTGATACCGCAGATCTTCCAATGCCCAAGCCACCTTTTCCAGTGATATTTTTTTCATATTCGGACAAACAGCCTTCTCTGTAACCGGATAAAATCGTTTATCCGGGTTCTGCTTTTGAAGCGAATGAAGAATGCCATTTTCGGTTGCGATAACAAATTCATTCACACCGCTGGTTTTCGCAAATTGAAGCATCTGGCCAGTGCTGAGCAATTGATCCGCCAGAGCCCGAACATCTGGCGTGCATTCCGGATGCGCCAGCACCCATGCATCGGGATGTTCCTCTCGGGCGCTGACAATATCAGAGGCCAGGATCCGCATATGCGTCGCACAATACCCGGGCCAAAGAATCATCTCTCGCCCCGCCCGCTCAACGATAAAGCCGCCCAGATTTTTATCGGGAACAAAGATCACCTCACGATCAGCAGGTAATGAATTCACCAATTCCAGCGCATTGCCGCTCGTGCAACAATAATCACTTAAGGCCTTTACCGCTGCCGTCGAGTTGACATAGCAAACCACTAAAGCATCCGGATGCTCATTTTTTAATTCCTGCAGCTGCTGAGCGTTGATCATATCCGCCATCGGACATCCGGCGTATTTGTCCGGAAGCAGCACGGTCTTGTCCGGCGACAGGATCGCTGCGGTTTCGGCCATGAAAAGCACCCCGCAAAAGACGATTACATCCGCATCAGTCTGCGCCGCCTGCACACTCAGGCCCAGCGAGTCGCCCGTATAATCGGCGATGTCCTGAATTTCGCCCGGTTGATAATTGTGCGCCAAAATCACAGCGTTTCGCTGTTTTTTTAAGAGTTGAACTTTCTCGATCAATGCTGAGCTCATATATAGTACTCCTGTCGATCGTCGAAGCTTGGGCCCTTTTTCTTATACAGCGCCTCCGGCTTTGCAATCGCCACCATCGTTCCGGGCGGCACCGACTCACGAATCCACACATTGCCGCCAACAACAGCACCCTCACCAATTGTGATATCTCCCAGGATCGTAGCCTCTGCATACACCGTCACACCATCTTCAAGTGTGGGGTGCCGCTTCTGGTCTCTGATGATCCGGCCACTTTCATCCTTAGGGAAACTCAGCGCCCCCAGCGTCACACCTTGATAGATCTTCACATGACTGCCAATGACCGCCGTCTCTCCAATGACAACACCGGTCCCATGATCAATGAAAAAGGAGTCTCCGATTTGGGCACCGGGATGAATGTCGATCCCCGTCTTTGAATGAGCAGACTCACTCATGATCCGGGGAATTAACGGAACCTCCATCAAATACAGCTCATGGGCGACCCGATGGATCGAAATCGCATCGATATAGGGATAGCTGATAACAACCTCTTCAAACGATTTCGCAGCGGGGTCACCATCAAAGGCCGCCTGAATATCTGTCTTCAGTATTTCACGTATGTGCGGCAGTTTCTTGAGAAGCTTCGCGGCGTGTCGAGAAGCTAAATCGGTGCAATCGCAAGTCGTGCAGGACTCCAGTCGGCATTGATGACGCAACGCCAGTTCGATCTGCACAGCGAGCTCAGCACCCAGAACACTTAGCAGATCTGCCACAACAGACTGCACAGTGTCCCGCGTCACTTTGTGGCGTCCGGTATAACCGGGGAACAGCAGTTCCATCAGCGACTCAATCAGATGAAGGATCTCCCCCCGGACGGGAAGATTTCGAACATCAATAAAATTAATGCCGGAATCCCCCTGATAAGTAGAAACCAGACGCTCTGTGAGCGTCTCAAGGTCATCGAGATAGTTCGGGTTTGGTTCGTTCATCGTCACTGTACTTTCAAAGCAGCCTACGGTAACAGATGAGCATACAGGTCTGTGGAAAGATAGCGCTCGCCAGTGTCGCACATAATAAAGACAATGGTCTTCCCTGCATTCTCCGGCTGCTTGGAAAGCTCGACCGCAACATGGCAGGCGGCTCCGGCGCTAATCCCGCCTAAAATACCTTCCCGTCGGGCCATATCACGCGCCGCTTCTATCGCATCCTCGTTTGTAACCGTAATAATACGATCGTAAATCTTCGTATTCAATACGCAAGGAATAAAACCAGCCCCAATACCCTGGAGTTTATGGGGTCCGGGGTTCCCGCCGGACAGTACCGGCGAATCCGATGGTTCGACGGCGATGATTTCAATAGTGGGATTTTTCTTTTTTAAATACTCACCGCAGCCTGTAACCGTGCCGCCCGTCCCGACACCGGAAACAAAGATGTCAACCTCGCCGTCGGTGTCATCCCAAATCTCAACAGCGGTTGTTCTCCGATGAATCTCAGGATTCGCTGGGTTTACAAATTGCTGAGGGATCAGTGAATTCGGCGTCTCTTTCTGCAGATTCTCCGCTTCCTGAACTGCGCCTTTCATGCCCTTTGACGCCGGCGTCAAGACAATTTCCGCACCCAGCATTTTCAGTAATTTTCTCCGTTCAAGACTCATCGACTCCGGCATCGTCAAAATGAGCTTATACCCGCGAGCCGCGCAAACAAAAGCCAGACCGATTCCCGTATTTCCGCTGGTTGGCTCAATCAAAACAGTCCCCGCGTTAATTTGCCCAGATTGCTCGGCCTGCGAAATCATCGAGATCGCGATCCGGTCTTTCACGGATCCGCACGGATTGAACGATTCCATCTTTGCTAGCACGGCGGCATTCGGACCGGCGATGTGATTAAGTTTAACCAAAGGGGTTCGACCGACGGTTGCCGTAATATCTTCATAAATATTGGCCATCTTATGCTCTCCCTTGAATTGAATCTTATATTTGATAATTGGTTGTCTTTTTGGCGTTCAGCGACCGCTCAACCAGATCCGCAAGTGTTACTGATTCAAGAACACCGAAAATGGCATCTTGCAACTCCTGCCAAATTTGACGCGTTGCGCAATCGGTACATCGGGGGCAATACTCCGGATGCTGTAAACATTCAGCGGGAACCATCGGACCTTCCAGCGTCAAAAAGATTTCCTTAAGTTGGATCTCCTCCGGCGGTTTGGCCAACATGTACCCCCCTCTGGGACCACGAATACTGCGGACAAGACCAGAGGCTTTGAGCATTGCGATCAGCTGCTCAAGGTATTTATTAGAAATATCCTCCCGCTCTGCGATAACCTTGATCTGCAGGGGAGCTTTGCCATACTCAATAGCCAACTCAAGGATGGCTCTCATCCCATACCGCGTTCTTGATGATAACTTCATTTCGATTCTCCTAAAAACCTACTACTTTAGTTAGTTATCATATACTACTATATTCCTATGGATTTGTGCAAGAAAAAAACGTCCTTTAAAAAAAACTTACCCAGTAATATCTATCCTCTTTATTTATAGGAAGTTATAATCTCATCGGGGTTTTTGCAATCGTATGAGATGCATTTCAATTGACATTGCTTGACACGATTCTATAATTAAGGGTTTAACGCCAAAAAAGTGGGTCGATTATGATGATTTGTTTAGAATTTGACACTATAGTTATGGTCGCTGAGCTGTAGTGATCCTAAAAAGTGCCGCTAAGGCCCCAAAAACGAAATATTACGAAACGAACCCATTTCTTAATAAAGGTTGACACGGTTGACGGCGCGACGGAAAGATCGGATCGACAAGCACTTTTCCGAAAAAGCAATGGGCCGGCAATATCACATAAGGCTATTTAAAATTTGAGGTTATCGCTGTCTCACAAGGGGACTCGCCAACTTTATTGGAACAGAGACCTAAGTCGATATTTTTCTTTGTGAGTGCAGACACTTTGACATTTGGAGGCCCAAGACGATGCCCAAGAGAGCGACACGAAAAATTGCGTTTGTTTCCTCCTGTCTGCCCAGACGATGCGGGATCGCAACGTTCTGCAACGATTTAACTAAAAATATTTCCGCTTCTGCCGGTGATGCGTTTGACCCGCTGATGGTAGCGATGGTTTCCAGTCACGATCACCAATACGGCGACCCCGTAAAGTTTGAAATCCGCAAAAATGTTAAAAACGACTATCTCTGCGCTGCGGATTATCTCAATTTCAGCCATGTCGATCTGGTTTCGGTCCAGCATGAATTTGGTTTATTTGGAGGCAATGCAGGATCGCATCTGAATCTGCTGCTGAAGCGGGTCGATGCGCCCATTATTACAACGGTCCATACCGTGTTGAACGAACCAACCCCGGAGTACCATCAATCGACAGTCGATCTCTGCGAACTTTCAGACAAAATTGTCGTGATGAACACTCGGGGCGTGTCGATGTTGAGCGATATTTTCGGAGTAGACCCCAACAAAATTCATTTAATCCCGCACGGCATTCCGGACTTGCCATTCGTTGACAGCAGTTATTATAAACATAAATTCGGCATTGAAGGCCGCAGGACCATTTTAACATTCGGTCTGTTGAGCCGAAACAAGGGCATTGAGCACATGCTGAAGGCGTTGCCGGCGATCGTCGAAACAGAGCCGAACATCCTTTACATCATCCTCGGCGCAACGCACCCCGATGTCTTGCGGCACGATGGCGAGGAATACCGCTTTGAATTACAACGCATCGTCGAGGAACTTGGCCTCCAGGATAATGTGATGTTTTATAACCAGTTCGTCAGTGATGAACGACTGCACCACTTTCTTTGTGCCGCGGATATTTATGTCACCCCCTATCAGCAAAAAGAACAGTTGACCAGCGGGACCCTTGCCTTTGCGGTCGGTTCAGGAAAAGCGGTTGTTTCAACGCCCTACTGGGCCGCCGAAGAACTGCTGGACGAGGGACGGGGTAAAATCATTCCCTTTAACGAACCCAAAGACCTCTCCGATGCCATCATCAACATCCTGGAAGATGAATTACTTCTGAATACCTTAAGACGCTGTGCTTATGATTACGGCCGGACACGGACCTGGCCCATCGTCGGCCAGCAATATTGGGATCTTTTTTCCAAAACAAAGTTTCACGCAAAAACCCTGACGAAAACATTTGCGCACAAAGCAGACAGTGTCGCACTCCTGGAAGTGCCTGAACCCTCATTAGATCACCTTCGCAACATGACAGATGACACGGGGTTGATTCAGCACGCTAAGTTTATGCTGCCGGACCGGGATCACGGCTACTGCACCGATGACAATACGCGGGCCGTGGTCGCGATGGTCAAGTATCACGCTCAGTACTCCGACCGGGAGGCCCTAAAACTGTTTAACACCTACCTCTCGTTTATTTGCCACGCTCAGCGGGGGGATGGAACATTCAGAAATTTCATGAGTTATGATCGCCAATGGATCGATCCCGAACCCGCACATGACGGACTCGGCCGAGCCTTGTGGGCCTTTGGGGCCGTCATCGAACATCCGCCGCTGCCGGAATTAATCCCCATTATCAAAGATTACTTCGACCGGTCCGCCCGGCACATCCCGAATCTCTCTCTTCGCGGCAAGGCCTATGCGATATTTGGAATGCGATGCTACCTTAAGCAGTTCCCCGGCGCCAGCGACATCAAACGGTACCTGCACACGGCGGCAGATGACCTGGTCGGGTTCTTTGAACGCTTCTCGGATGAAAAGTGGGTCTGGTTTGAGAACATCCTGAGTTATGATAACGCCGTCCTGCCCCATGCCTTGTTTGAAAGCTATATCGCCACAGGAAATGAAACCTATCTGGACATTGCGACAAAGACCTGTGAATTCCTGCTGGAAGCAACGCTCGCTGGCGACCATTTCAGCTTTGTCGGCTGTAACGGCTGGTACCCCAAGGGTGGCAGAAAAGCTCAATTTGACCAGCAAGCGCTTGAAGCGGCCAGCACGGCGATGATGCTTTATGGCGCGAACAAGGCGACTGACAACCCGAACTATCTCAAAATCCAGAAAAAGGCCTTTGACTGGTTTTTGGGCGACAACGACCTTTCAATCCCGTTGTATGATTTCCGCACGAAGGGCTGCGGCGACGGATTGGAGAAAAACGGCGTTAATTTGAATCAAGGAGCTGAAAGTCTTCTCAGTTTCCTGTTGGCCCTGCTGTCTTCGATCGAAAGCTACGGTCCCCAGCGCCGGAAAAAAACCACCACTTCCTCGGCACCGGACAGCAACAATAAGGAATGATCCTCCCATGAGAGTTGCAACTTTCAATGCAAATTCGATCCGAAGCCGGTTTAACGTAATTGCCAAATGGCTTCAACTTCATCAACCCGACATTTTGGCCATCCAGGAGACAAAGGTTCAGGATGGGGACTTCCCGGTATCTGATTTTGACCAAACAGGATATAAAGTCATTTTCCGTGGCCAGAAAAAATACAATGGCGTGGCGATTTTAAGCAAAATCGAACCCACGGAGGTCATCGCAACGCTCCAACAGGACGCTACGGATCAGGCCCGCTTCCTGAAGGCCCGTATTGGCAAGATCACCCTGATCAACACCTATATTCCGCAGGGGGCAGCGATTGATTCAGAGAAGTTTCAGTACAAACTGGACTGGTTCAAGTGGCTTCGAGACTACTTCCAGCAACACCACACGCCGGAGGAAGCAATTTTGTGGGTCGGGGATTTTAATGTCGCCAAAGAAGATATCGATGTACATGATCCAGAACGATTGTGGGGCCACGTCTGTTTTTGCGAGCCCGTCCAAAAAGCGTTTCAAGAAATCATCCAATGGGGGTTTGTCGATGTCTTCAGAGAAAAACATCCCGAACCGGGACAGTACACGTTCTGGGACTACCGTGCCCCCAATGGCCTTCATAGAAATACCGGATGGCGGCTGGATTACATGATGATGACACCCCGAATTGCCGATAAATGTATTGACTGCTGGATTGACAGAGAGCCCCGCGGATGGGACAGGCCCAGTGATCATACATTTTTGGTCGCCGATATTGACATCTGAAAAAACTTGGGACAACGCCTTGAATTTTTTGTCAAATGTTTTATGATTCTGCGTTCTGAGTAAAATAGCCTAATCTGTAAGTGGATACATACATGAAAGTGGATATTTGTGGGTCCTGTTACAATACCCTACGATGATTTTGAGAAATTGATCGCCAGCAGAACAGGGCGATATTTCGGGGCGGTTGCTTACCTGGCAAGTTTTTCGGGGAAGAAGGGTTCTCTAACCCGCCCTCTGCTTGGGGAGCTGCTTTCGCAAGCGACACAGATCGAAGAGCTTCTGGATTCCTATGGCGCTCGTAATAACTGCCGTTGGACGCGTTTTCGCTCGCTAACCGCCGCCATCAAGTTGTTTTCAAATTCCAGCTATGAGTTATTTCACATTCAGCACTCTATTCCCGCCTATCGTCTTTTGGATGTCAAAGAGGATTTCTCAAGGAGAACAGAAGAAACACTGAAATTCTCAGAATCCATTCTGCTCGAAGCGGCACACCGGCTGCTGGCCGAAGCCAAAAAATTGCATTTGCCGATCCCGGAAGCGACCGCTCAGGAATCTTTCTTTATCGAAAAACTCCCCAAGGGACGGCTTCCGCATGATCTTGCAAGACGAAAAATTGAGGCGGTTTCAAAAACCGTCTCGTTCCTGGCAACAGCTTTCCTGAACCTCGCCGCTGAAAGCCGCAAAGAACTGCCCCACAAAAAAATTGAGCCAAACGCATCTTTATGCGAATTAACCGGCCCGATCAGCGAAGAAAAGCTGCGGTCGCTCGAACTTCGATTCCATAACCTGCAGTCGCTGTATGACACCTATGTGTCCACAACGGAAACCGAAGTATTCGACAACGACCTTCCCATTCTTCGGGGCCATATCAGCGTTGTACTGCACCTGTTGCGAACGGCCCGCGACTTTGCCCATTACTTCGAGCGACATGCCAGTCCTGCCGTTCAAAAGGCCGCAGCAGAGCAAGAGCTCGAACACAATCATACGATCCATGCCAACTCTGGCGCTCAGAAAGTCACAAACGAAAAAAAACGCCTCGTCGAACCCGAGGTCTTACTTGATACGCTGGTCGATTACAGCATCAGTTTCGTTTCCCAGTTTCTTACGCGTGCAGAAGTGCTGTGCCAGAACATGCTCAAGCGCTATACCGAGATCGGCACCATTGAGGTGCTCGTTCCGCAATACCGTGGATTTCATGTCCGCCCCTCCACACTGGTTTCCAAGCTGGTGCTGCATTATGGCAGCGAAGTGAAGATGAAGCTGGGCTATGATGTTTACGATGCCAGTTCCCCGTTGGAATTATTCAGGGCCAACGAGCAGATCAATGCTCATAAACGCCGCTCGCTCGCACAGGAGATCATTTGTCTGGACATGATCACTTCGAATCCCGAGAACAAAGACCTCCGAACGATCGTCCGAGATGTCATTGTCACACTGTCTCAAAGCGGGAAGATCATCATCTACGAACAGCCGCTTAAAATTGAAGAAAAAGCGGCTCAGCCAGACACCAAACTCCTCGAACAGGTCACCGACGAAATCGCCAAACTGCAGGCCACGGGAAAAATTGATATCGGCACCACTATCCGGGCCGTCTTTACCGGCGACAAACGAGTTCTGGAAGACATCGAGCTTTTAGCGGAAAACGGCTATGGGGAGGACAACTTTGGAAATAACATTTCCCTTCCGGAACAGTTAAACTACCTCCGACAGTAATTTCAACCATGTTCACACATGACAGTACCATTTCCAGTCAACGAAACACGCTATGAGATTTCGAGATCATTCTTGAGAGAGAGGGCTTCTTTATGAATCAGGATTTTTATCAGCTTATCACCAATGAATTAAAGGTAAAGATTCAGCAGGTCACAGCCGTCGCAAAACTTTTGGCTGATGACGCAACCGTCCCTTTCATCGCACGGTATCGCAAAGAAGCCACCGGCGGACTCGATGAAGTCGCCATCACCTATATTCGCGACCGTCTGGCTCAACTCACCGAGTTGCTACAGCGAAAACAAACGATTCTCAAATCCCTCACCGAACGCGGGCTCCTAACCAAAGAATTAGAACAGCAAATCGAGCAGGCGCAGACAATGACCGTGCTTGAAGACACCTACCTCCCCTACCGCCCCAAAAGAAGAACCCGTGCGACGATCGCCAAAGAAAAAGGACTTCAGCCCCTTGCGGAACTGCTCCTTGCCCAAAACGAAAAAACAGACCCCGCTGCGGAAGCCGCCGCCTTTATCGACAGGGAAAAAGGCGTCGAAGACACCGAACAGGCCCTGTCCGGCGCACGGGACATCCTGGCCGAACAACTCAGCGAAGACAAAACAGCCCGCGAGCGCATTCGAAAACTTTACTTCAAAGAGGGACGGTTCCGCTCCAAGGTCATCAAGGACAAAGAAGCTGAAGGCAAGAAATATGAAAATTATTTTGATTGGACCGACCCGGTCGCTTCAGTTCCCTCACATCGAATACTGGCGATGCGGCGAGGTGAAAAGGAGGGCTGCCTGACACTGCGGGTTATTGTCCCGGAAGAAAAAGCAATTGACATCCTTCGTACATTATTTATCAAAAACAGCACCCCCTGCTCCCAGCAGGTCGACAGGGCACTGGCCGACGGTTTTAAGCGACTCCTTTCGGCCTCCATGGAAACCGAGGTTCGCCTGGAGACAAAGAAGCGTGCGGACTCCAAAGCCATACGGATCTTTGCGGAAAATCTGCAGCAGCTCCTGATGGCTTCACCGCTGGGACAAAAACGCATTCTCGGAGTCGATCCCGGGTTTCGCACAGGTTGCAAAATCGTCCTGCTCAACGAGCAGGGCAAGCTGCTTTCACATGAGGTGATCTATCCGCATCAGAGCGCCAAGCAAGTTCAAAAAGATGCAGAAAAAATCCGCTCGCTTTGCACCGAGTATAAAGTTGAAGCCATTGCGATCGGCAATGGCACTGCCAGCCGTGAAACGGAAACCTTTTTTAACGGCGTCGGACTGGACAAAAGCATCATCATCACCATGGTCAACGAAAGCGGCGCTTCAATCTATTCCGCATCCACCGCTGCACGGGAGGAATTCCCTGACCAAGACATCACCGTGCGCGGAGCTGTTTCGATTGGACGACGCCTGATGGACCCCCTTGCTGAATTAGTCAAGATCGACCCGAAATCCATCGGCGTAGGCCAGTACCAGCACGATGTCGACCAGACACTTCTCAAACAGGGACTGGACGATGTTGTGGTCAGCTGCACCAACAAAGTCGGCGTCGAAGTCAATACCGCCAGCAAGCAGTTACTGATCTATGTGTCCGGTTTAGGCCCTCAATTGGCACAGAACATCCTTGATTATCGCGACGAAAACGGCCCCTTTTGCAGTCGCGATGATTTTCTAAAAGTGCCCCGGCTGGGATCCAAAGCGTTTGAACAAGCCGCCGGCTTTCTCCGAATCCAGAATGCCGAAAACCCCCTGGATACCAGTGCGGTGCATCCAGAGAGTTACTGCATCGTAGAAAAAATGGCGGCCGACTTAAACTGTTCCGTTCGCGACCTTATGGAAAACAGTGAGTTAAGGAATAAGATCGTCCTTGACCGTTATATCAGCGACACTGTCGGACTTCCAACACTCACTGATATCATGAAAGAATTGGCAAAGCCAGGTCGTGATCCGCGTAAGCAGTTTGAGATATTCGCCTTTGCCGATGAAGTGGAAAAGCTTGAAGACCTTACCCCCGGCATGAAACTGCCCGGCATCATCACAAATATTACAGCCTTTGGTGCCTTTGTGGACATCGGGGTCCATCAGGACGGCTTGGTGCATATCAGCGAACTGTCAAACAGTTTCGTGAAAGACCCGGCAGATATCGTCAAGGTTCAGCAAAAAGTCCAGGTCACCGTCATGGAA
>CALKKA010000162.1 GCA_937995495.1 uncultured Phycisphaerae bacterium | reverse complement strand
AAATCACGATAATCCAGTCCCATCACGGCCTTGCCCTCGTCGTTGACCGTATCAATATTTTTCGTCGCTGGCTGACAGCCGGCCAGCACAACCATCGCAAGAGTACAGAGCAATACTTTCTTTTTCATAATCAATCTCCTTAGATTTTTTCTGTTAGTTACTATTTCTCGCTGTAGCGGGGAGGGCACCATTTTGTTTCAGACCCCGCATAAAGACAATCAATGTATATTACTTTGTGATTTTATTATTCCGTGTTATCATCCTGAAGTCGACTGCCTCCTTTCGCGGGGCGATAAATCGGAATGTTACTTCGGACTTGCGCATCGCCGATACCGGAATCCATACACTGGTCTTGGTGGGGATCACCATTCCGTTGCTGTCCAGCCATTCGACGCGATAATCAAATCGCTTGGTAACATGCGCTTTATTGTACCCTTTCATCTGTACATCCAGATAACCCTCGGGTGTTCGAGCTTCGATGACCTCTGTGATATCGACACCTTGTCCCAGCAAGGCGCTGATGACCGCCGCAAATGGACGAGTGACAATGTTGTCGGACAAAGTGTCACCGCCGACGCCTTTGCCCATGTCGATACGTTCGTCACTGGTTTTGGAGGAACACCCGCCTAATACCATAGCTAAGATGCACACAATAAATATGTTGCGTTTTAACATAATCCCGTCTCCCATGTTCAAAATGTCATTATTTCAATACTTGGTTGATGTGCCGTACTGATCATTCTAACATAGACAATTGCATAGTTGCAATTGCCAATTTTCACCTGAATCGGCGTCAGCGTCGGCCCGTAAAGGGTTAAATCGCCGTTTTCCGGTATCACAAGCCGCGCCGCCTGGATATCTTTCGGCAGCGCCGTCCAAATTCGCACATCGGCCGCGGTGCTTACAAAGTTGTAAACTGCCATAGCCACGGCGGCCCACGATGAATTGCTGTTATTCTCCAGAGCATACTGAGCAGCGGCCTTGGCGGTTGTGGAAATAATAGCGCGGGTCAAAATCCCCTTAAAATCCTTTTCAAACTCGGTTTGTACCACCCGGTCCATATCCGCAACGAGTTGTGTTTTTGAAGTCGTCGAATCGGTTTTGAGTTCTAGGTACGGCAAAGCGGCCTGACGAAACATCAACTTTGGCAGCGCAATCCCCACGTAGCGGACATTGTCCGTAAAAATAAACAACGGCAGATCGATTCTGAACTCCTCTTTGACAGGCCCCAGACCATTCTCAAAGATCACCCAGACCGTCGATTCAATCGCCTCCCCCTCGCTCAAGGCCCGCTCGACCACATCCAGATCCTGCAGGATCATAGTGTTCTCGGGCATCATACCCGCACTCTCTTTGAGCAAATCGATGGATTTGGAATAGTCGCCTTCGATTAGAAAGAACAAACCGGCCATATAGGTTGCGAATGGATTCACAAAATCCGGATAGGCACTGAAATTATAAAGAGACGGATAAACTTCCTCCAGACGCTTTTGCATTTCAGAGTTGTCGAGACTCTTTTGAACATTTTCACTGTTTTCATCAGCACTGATCTCGTCTTTTTGCTTTTGAATTTCTTTACTAAACGTCTCTTTGGCTCGGCGCTGACGATCCAAAGCGCGATTGAACTCCACACGCGCCAGATCATATTGACCCGTGGACATAAAGTTCATCGCCTTATAGGTATTAACCATCACCCCGTCATAAACCTGGCCAGTGTAGGGAACAATATTCTCATTGACTGCAACTGCGCCAACAGCATGACCGATCCCAGAGTTTTCGGAATCGAAATGTGTCATCATATCCTCGCAGACATCAAACATTTCCGTACTCTGGGTATAGTTTCCTTCGATGCGGTCAATAGATCCTATTTGGAGAGACCATAGAAGGTCTTCGCCGCGAGGTGTATCTTTTTGGCTAGTTTTTTTTTGGGCGAAATTGCGGGCCTTCTCAAAATCGGCCGCCTCGAAAAATTGGTTAAACTTACTCAGATGGCTTTTGGGTGCATTGCACCCGGAGAGAATAGAAATGATACTTAAGGCCAATACCCATCGAAGTAGCTTTCTCATTGAACTCGAATCTCTCATTATCTTTCTAAAGCACTTTTTGTGCAAATACTCAAGCATCTTGATATGTAGACTTTATTTTCTGCACCCAGTTCAAAAAGTCAATGTTTTTCCCATAAATCCTATTGAAACAATGCATTATTGTTCGATGTGTAAGTAGAGTTGACAAAGTCAAGTAAATGCTCATAATGCATATCTAATGATAGAAACAGGATGTTTTTTTGACAGGGAGTCATGATGAAGCAAAAAATCTTTTTCTCAATGCTCTTGTTGGCATGTCTGGTAATGGTCGGCTGCAAGACCGCACAGGAACTCGAAGCCCCACAATACGACAAACCGTTGCCGCCGGGTGCACACGCTCTGCGAAAGATCACAGACCCGGCCATGATCCCGAATCTTACTTTTGCCTGTTATGACATCAAGGACCTGCGAGAAGGGGTCCACAACTCGCTCAGCTATCTGTCAAAACCCTCTAGCAAGCAGTTTTTCCCAATGGCCGATATCACTCATGCCCGCACGGTTGCTTCGTTGCGTGCAATGGCTCAACTGCTCGATAGTGGCATTTTTGGTAACGAGTTGGACGCCGCAATCCGAGCTCGGTTTGAGTTCTACCAGTCCGTGGGTTGTGACGACCGGGGAACCGTCCTGTTCACCGGCTACTACACTCCGATTTTCGACGGGTCGCTTACTCCGTCTGAGAAATACAAGTACCCCCTCTATAAACAGCCCGCCGACCTCGTCAAAAATGATAAGGGCGAAATCCTTGGCCAGAAGCTCGCCGATGGTTCCGTCAAACCCTATCCCGACCGTCGTGAAATCGACCAGTCCGGCATGCTCAAGGGTCAGGAAATCGCCTGGCTTTCTGACCCGTTCGAGGTGTATATCGCACATGTCCAAGGTTCCGCCATCCTCCGCACTCCTGATGGCAAACAGGTTACGCTCGGCTATGCTGCCACGAATGGGCACGAATACAAAAGCGTTGGAAGCCAGATGATTGCCGACGGCCTTGTTCCATCACAGGGACTGAGCTTAAAGGCCATGATCGACTACTTCAAGGCCAATCCGAAACAAGTGGACAAATATGTTTACCAAAATCCGCGTTATGTCTTTTTCCGCACCGACAGCGGCAATCCGCGTGGTTGTCTGAATGAGCCAGTCATTCCCTTCCGGTCCATCGCCACCGATAAATCCATCTATCCCCGTGCATCGCTGGCTGTTGTGAAAACCAAACTGCCCCGCGATATGGGCGGAACGGTAAGAAAAGCGGCTTATACCGGTTTTGCACTGGATCAAGATGCCGGCGGGGCGATCCGCGCGCCGGGCCGATGTGATGTCTATATGGGCGTCGGCGACACCGCCGGTGAAATGGCTGGACAAGTCTATGAAGAAGGTAAGCTGTATTACTTCTTCATCAAGCCCGGTATGATGGGCCCGTACTTAAAAAAATGACAAAAAACGGACTGTTTGGAGAGTTTCATGGATATACAACTGCGTTTCTTGGGTGCCGCCGAGTCGGTTACCGGCTCACGACACCTGATCGAGTTCAATCATTCCAAGGTTCTCATTGACTGCGGCCTGTATCAGGAACGGGCCCTGCGAAACCGTAACTGGGAAGATTTTGGCTTTGAACCGGCCGAGTTGGATGCGGTCTTGCTGACCCATGCCCATCTGGACCATTGTGGCCTGCTGCCCAAGCTTGTCAAAGAGGGTTTTAAGGGCAAGGTTTTCTGCACGCCTGCCACCGCCGAGATCGCCAAGATTGTGATCGCTGATTCGGCAAAGATCCAGGAAGAGGATGCCGAATACAAAACGAAACGTCACAAACGGGCCAAATATACACCGCCGCGACCGGTCGAGCCGCTTTATACGGTCGAGGACGCCGAAGCTTGCATCCCCATGTTTTCCCCAGTCGAATACGAACAACCCCTCCGTGTTGCCGATGATGTCGAGGCGAGCTTCTACGAAGCGGGTCATATCTTCGGGTCCTCCATTATCAAGGTGACGGTTAAGTTCGACGGCGAATCGCGGACCATTTTGTTTACCGGCGATCTGGGCCGCATCGGTAAGCCCATCCTCAGGGACCCGGCCGTCTTTGAAGAGGCTGACTATGTCTTTGTCGAGTCCACCTACGGCGACCGCATCCACACCAGTGTCGAGGACACTAAAGAGCAACTCTGTGAAGCGGTCAATAAGACATACGCCGCCGGCGGTAACATCGTCGTTCCCAGTTTCTCCATCGAGCGGGCTCAGGAAGTCATGTATTACATGAACGAGCTACTCATGGAGGACCGTGTTCCGAATATCATGACATTTCTGGACAGTCCCATGGCCGTTCGTGTGACCGAGGTATTCAAGAAGCATCCGGAACTGTACGATGCCGAGATGACTGAGTTGATGACCCAGAACGAATCACCGTTTACCTATCAGGGTCTCAAACTCGTCCAGTCCACCCGCGAGTCTAAGTCCATCAACCATATCAAGGGAACGATTATGGTTATCGCCGGTTCCGGCATGTGTACCGGCGGCCGTGTCAAGCATCACTTGGTCAACAATATTGCCCGGCCCGAAAGCGCGGTGCTCTTTGTCGGCTATCAGGCGATCGGCACCCTCGGCCGGACTATCGTGGATTCTCAGCCCAACGACGAGGTGCGTATTATGGGCGAACATTACCCCGTCAGGGCCAACATCGTCCAGGTCCACGGCTTCAGTGCCCACGCCGACAAGGTTGAGATTTTATCCTGGCTAAGGAATCTCAAAAAGCCGCCGCGTAAAGTCTTTATCGTCCACGGCGAAAAAGAGGTTGCCCACAGCTTCAAAGGCTACCTGACCGAAGAAACCGGTTGGGATTTCATGGTGCCTAAATACCAGGATACGGTCAAAGTCGATTAATATAAACAAGGAGTGCCTTATGATCGTCGTGAACACCGAAACCATTCCGGGCCATCGTATTCTCCAGATCAAAGGGCTTGTGCAGGGCAATACCGTCCGCGCCAAGCATGTTGGCCGTGACATTGCAGCGTCTTTGAAGAACCTCGTTGGTGGTGAACTGACTGGCTATACCGAACTGATGGTCGAATCCCGCCGCGAGTCATTGGCCCGTATGCTGGCTCAGGCTCAGCAGCTTGGCGCCAATGCCGTAGTCAATGTGCGGTTTGCGACCAGTTCCATTACCGCCGGCGCTGCAGAGTTGTACTGCTACGGCACGGCCGTTGTGGTCGAAGCAATTGATCTAGGAGCCGGAGAAAATGGATGATCTTTTTTCAACTTTTCATACAGCTCATTATACCGCTGTCTCTTGTGGGTGTGTGTTTTCTTATCGGTAAGGGTATCGAACTGCATCATTTCAAAAAGCTTACCCAACGGGAGCAACAGCTTTCTGGTATTATTGTAACGAATCTAAAAACGATACCGTTGGAGTATGCCAATGCCCAGCCAATTTTGGTGATGGGGTCTGCAGTGATCGCTACAGACTACTTTAAGGTATTTGCCGCAGGCTTGCGGACGCTGTTTGGTGGGGAGATGAAATCGTATGTAACTCTGATGGAACGCGCTCGCCGTGAGGCCATGGTGCGACTGCTCGAACAGGCCGCCGGGCAGGGCGCCTCGGCCGTATGGAATATCCGCTATGAGACCAGTACCACTCATGGCCAACATCGCAAAAAACCCGGCGGGGTCGAGGTGCAGGCCTACGGGACCGCCTTAAGATGAACAACCGCTGTCAGGTCAACTCTACAGACCAGTAAGCGTGGTCTAAAAACTGCTTCCAACTTCGGTAGCGTTCATGAGCCAAGTGGATATGGATGACTGGGTTGCTGCGGGGCTTGACAGGTTTTCGAATAAGCATCATGTTGGCTTGTGCAGGAGTGCGGCCACCTTTTTTAACATTACATTTTAGACACGCGCAGACGATATTGCTCCATGTGGCCTGACCGCCCAGCCGGCGGGGGACTACATGGTCGAGCGACAACTCCGCAGTAGGGAAGCGTCTACCACAGTATTGGCAGTGGTTGCTGTCCCGGGCAAATAGGTTGCGGCGGTTGAATTTGACGGTTTTATTGGGGATGCGATCGTAGCATAGCAACCGGATGACACGCGGCACAGCAATATGGAAATTGACAGTAGAGATCCAATCGTGCTTGTGGGATTCAAATGTGCGTTTTGTCTCGCTCAATTCCACCCAATTGTGTAAATCGTAGTTGGCATACGACCCGTCATCACAGGAAATAACCTCAGCTTGTTCACGGCAGAGAAGAGAAAAAGCGCGGCGGGCGCCGATGATACGGAGAGCCAGATAGTGCTTGTTCAGGACAAGTACACGGCAATCCAGAGCGTGTTGTGATGGCGTTAGAAGCATACTCTCCTCACAACTTTGTCAATCCTGCATTCACGGTACACGAAAATCGGCTCAAGAGTAAGCTAAACTCCTGATATAGTTCAGGAGTAGCTATTACGTTAGCAGTCAATGGCAGCTGTTTCCGATTCCGACTTCAAAGCCACATTCTGAGCACGCGACCCTTTTTCGCCAGGAGCGATCTCAAAAGTTACCACATCACCATCGCTGAGGGACCGCATTGAGGAATTGGAAAAAGCCGTGTAATGGACGAAGACATCACCCCCGTCATCACTGAGAATAAAACCATACCCCTTTTTCTTATCAAACCACTTGACTTTGCCCTCGGCCATGAAAGCACCTCCACCGATTTAAGCTGATAACGTTAGTATGTGACTCACTGAATGAACCGTTCCGGCTTAAAACAGCCTTACAGGGTTTTCTGAGGTTCTTCAGCGGTGGGGATTATTGCCAGTTTTTCTTTTAGGAGACGACCCATTTTGAACTTGACGCTTCGTTTAGCGGGTACTTGGACGCGTTCGAGAGTTTTGGGGTTTTGAGCAACACGGGCGGTTCGGGTCCGTGTTTCAAAGACACCAAAGTCTCGGAATTCCAACCGGTTATCAGCGGCGAGTTCCGCAACAACCTCATCAAGGAACTGCTGCACGATACGCTTGACAACAACCCGCTTTGCTTGGGTAGCATCAGAAATTCTATCGATGAGATCTTTCTTCGTAATTGTTGACATCTGAGTCCCTCTTTATCTTAGAGTTATTTTTCCCTCAATACCAAAGATTCACTTTACCTACTTGCTTGAAACTTAAACCAATAACCGCAACTTACTATACAGAAAAGACTTCGCTTCATCAAGTTCTTTTTTGGATTATTTCAAAAAACTTATTTTGCAAATTGATGCTACAAAAACCCATTTTTTTTCTTTTTTCAGGATTTCGACGGATTCCGGCCTTGACCCGATGAAAGGTTTTGTCGATAATCACGATTTTACCTAAATTTCACGGAAATTATATTCCATGCTCCATGCTTCAAAAGATAATTTAATAACGAGCGGCCACAAACACATCGACGCCGCCTACCATAATGCAGAGTGGCTTGTTACGGCATTTGCGAGCACGCTGGTCTTTATCATTTTTGTGATGCAGGTCTATCGAATTCCTACGGGCAGCATGGCCGAGACGCTGCGAGGGGCACATTTTCGTGTTCGCTGTGGCCAGTGTGGGTTCCGTTATGACCATGATTTTATTTCAGAACGATACGGCATGAAGAACACGGCCAACCCCGCAAAAAAAATGCCGATTGGCCCGCGGTCTTCACGGTGTCCAAGTTGCGGTTATTCTGAACCCAAGCCAATAAGGTCCCATGACGGGCAGTATTTTGTCTATAGAAATGGTAAATCGGTTCCGGCTTATGCGCGTACCGTTTTTAAGGGTGATCAAATTTTCGTCCTGAAAAGTGTTTACCAGTTTTTTAAACCCAGACGATGGGATGTGATTGTATTTAAGAATCCCACCGAGCCGCAAATTAATTACATCAAGCGATGTGTCGCACTGCCGGGCGAAAGACTTCAGATTATTGACGGTGATATATTTATAGACAGCCAAATCCAGCGTAAGCCAGAAAAGGTGCAGGAGGAACTTTGGATGACTGTTTATGATAATGATTATCAGCCTGCCCGACCGGATGAGGCAAGCTTTAATGGACATCCTTGGAAACAGCCATTTGAAAATACGGGAGTGTCAAAGTGGGAGCTGTCCTCAACCGACCCAGCGGTTTTTGAACTAGACAGTCAAGGTGAGGATATCCACGGAATTCAGTATAATGACCGGCAGGGCAATGATTTCAAAGCGACCTATGCCTATGATGATCCGGGGTCGTTTTCGATGATGCCTGTATGCAGTGACCTGATGGTTCAGTATTATCCAGAGATGCAGGCTGATTCCTCAACCGGTGCTCAAATCAGCAAGTACGGAATTGCTTATCTGGGTTGGGTTCATGCGGACGGAATGATGGCAATTGAACAGCAGATGACTAACGGGCAGTCAATTCCTCTGGTTGAGAGAAAATGTGACCCGGACGATCTAAGCAAACTATCCCGTTTTCGTTTTGCTGTCGTTGATCAGCAACTCGTTTTGGAATTTGGATCATCCAAGTTGACCTACGACTTGGGAACCGATATCGATGCGGCCGGTACCGACCGGCAAATCACACCACAGGTTCAGATATTGGGCACTGGCAAGCTGAGATTGGCACATGTCGGTTTGTATCGGGATATCTACTATCTCTCGAGCGATGAAGATAATCGCGTGCAGCATGCCTCGCGTGATAATCCGATGACCTTAAAAGATGACGAGTTTTTTGCGTGCGGGGATAACAGTCCTTTCAGTGCCGATTCCAGATTGTGGACAAAGCCCGGACTGGCCAATAATGATAAGAGTTATCCCGCGGGAGTCGTTCCAAAGGATTATCTTGTCGGTAAGGCGTTTTTTGTTCATTGGCCAGGGGGGTATCGCCTGAAAGAGGAACCGATACGTTGGATCCCGTTCCCGGATGGCATGAAGCTTATTTACGGCGGCAAGGATTAGCCCGGATAGCATTTAAATCATGGAAGAAAATAGACCCCAACCACAGGAAAGTTTAGCACATCGACATCAGCATTCGGTCGAGAGCAT